>JAJUHY010000100.1 GCA_029265735.1 Marinobacter segnicrescens
ACCGCCGAGATATACCGCCAGGTGGAAACCGTGGCCGAAGTGGCAGACAGTCTCGTTGTGGGGCGGCAGATAGAGGGCGACGTGGAAGTTGTCCTGCTGCTCGTTATGGCCGAGGGCCAGACCCTGACCGAAGCGCTGACCCAGAGCTTGCGCCAGCGTATCCGCCAGGGTGCAAGTCCGCGTCACGTACCCGCCCACATCCTGGCTGTCTCGGATATCCCTTACACCCGTAGTGGGAAGAAGGTTGAGCTGGCGGTTGCGCGCCTGCTGAACGGGTCTGCCCGTACGGATAACCGGGACGCACTGGCCAATCCAGAGGCCCTGGACAGTATCCGCAAAGCGTTGATAGACACAGGTTTGCTGACAGAGAGGAGCTGAGCCGGCAGCGTTCCCGTCTGACCGACGGATCCGGTCTCCAACAACCTGATATGGACCGGCTTTTACCCTTCTTGTCAACCGGCAGAGGGGGTGTCTTAGACTAAAATTGTAACCTGAGTGGCAAAAAAACTGTTATATTGTCCCACTCAAATAAAAAGTTCGTAATCAGTGTCTGCGTAAGGAGGCTCTGAGCGATCTGATGCCTTGTGCAACAGAGCTTCCTGAATCCGGGGTCCACAAGACGCCGGTATCAGCCCTGACCGTCCTGAACTGACCACCCAACCTTGAGGACGCACATGACAGACTCAAATCCGAAGATTGTCTATACACTGACCGACGAAGCTCCGGCACTGGCGACCCGATCTCTCCTGCCCATTCTTCAGACGTTCACCGCACCCGCGGGCATCACTTTTGAGACCAGCGATATTTCCCTGGCTGCCCGCATTCTGGCTGCGTTTCCCGATTATCTTGAAGAAGACCAGCGTGTGCCTGATGCGCTCGCGGAACTGGGCGAATACACCAAGGATCCGGCGGCCAATATCATCAAGCTGCCCAACATCAGTGCTTCCATCCCCCAGCTTCGCGCCGCAATCAAGGAACTGAACAAGCAGGGCTACAAGGTTCCCGGTTACAAGGAACACCCTGAAACTGACGAGGAAAAGGAAATCCACGCCCGCTACTCCAAAGTGCTGGGCAGCGCGGTCAACCCGGTCCTGCGTGAAGGCAACTCTGATCGGCGCGCGCCGGCAGCGGTGAAAGCCTTTGCGCGCAAATATCCCCATTCCATGGGCGAGTGGAGCCCGGCATCCCGGACTCATGTTGCCCATATGCGCGGCGGTGACTTCTACTCCAGCGAGCAGTCCGTCACTCTGGACAAGGCTACCAATGCCCGCATCGTGTTCGAGAACACCAAGGGTGAGCAGACGGTACTGAAGTCTGATCTGCCACTGCTGGAAGGTGAAGTCCTCGATGGCATGTTCATGAGCAAGAAAAAGCTCGTGAAATTCTTCGAAGACGCCATCGAAGATTGCGAAAAAACCGGCGTGATGTTCTCCCTGCACGTCAAGGCCACCATGATGAAGATCTCTCACCCCATCGTTTTCGGACATGCGGTGAAGGTCTATTACCGGGAGCTGTTTGAGAAGTACGGTGATCTGTTTGACGAGATCGGCGTAAACCCGAATAATGGTCTGTCCTCCGTACTGGAGAAGATCAGGCAGCTGCCGGAGTCCAAGCAGGAAGAGATTCAGGAAGAACTGCACCGGACGTACGAGTACCGTGCTGAAATTGCCATGGTGGACTCCGTCAAGGGCGTCACCAACCTGCACGTACCCAGTGACGTTATTGTCGACGCCTCCATGCCGGCGATGATCCGTAACTCCGGCAAGATGTGGGCCCGGGATGGCAAGCTCAAGGACACCAAGGCGGTTATGCCGGAGTCCACCTACGCCACCATCTACCAGGAAGTGATCAACTTCTGTAAAACCCACGGCGCTTTCGACCCCACCACTATGGGCACGTCGCCCAACGTGGGTCTGATGGCCCAGAAGGCCGAAGAGTACGGTTCTCACGACAAGACATTCGAGATTCCGGAAGACGGCATCGTGCGCATTGTTACCGAAGACGGTACCGTGCTCACCGAGCACAAGGTATATGAAGTCGACATCTGGCGCGCCTGCCAGACCTAGGTTCTACCGATTCGCGACTGGGTGTAGCTGGCGGTAAACCGGGCCCGTGCCAGTGGCATGCCGGCCATCTTCTGGCTGGATGAGGAGCGTCCCCACGACGCCCAGCTGATCAAGAAGGTCGAAAAGTACCTGAAGGATCATGACACCGAAGGTCTGGATATCCGCATCATGCCGCCGGTGATGGCGATCCGTCACACCATGGAGCGCATGATCCGTGGCAAGGACACCATCTCGGTTACCGGTAACGTGCTGCGGGATTACCTCACCGACCTGTTCCCGATTCTTGAACTGGGTACCAGTGCCAAGATGCTGTCCATCGTGCCCCTGCTCAACGGTGGCGGGCTGTACGAGACCGGTGCCGGTGGCTCAGCGCCCAAGCACGTACAACAACTGCTGGAAGAGAACCACCTGCGTTGGGACTCCCTGGGTGAGTTCCTGGCCATTGCTGTGTCCCTGGAAGATCTGGGCGACAAGCACAACAATGACCGGGCCCGGTTGCTGGGCGAAGCTCTGGACAAGGCTACCGGCCGTCTGCTGGAAAACAACCAGTCACCATCACGGGTAACCGGTGAGCTGGACAACCGCGGCAGCCACTTCCACCTGGCCCGTTACTGGGCGGAGGAGCTGGCCAACCAGGACAAGGATCCGGAACTGAAAGCCTTCTTCGAAAAACTGTCGAAGCAGCTGGAAGAGAACAAGGACAAGATCCTGGAAGAAATGACCGTGATCCAGGGCCATCCTGCGGATATTGGTGGTTATTACCACCCGCCTGCGGAAAAGGTCAGCAAGGTCATGCAGCCGAGTGAGACCCTCAATGGCATTCTTGCCGAGGCTCGTCAGGCCGCCGGCGCCAACTAAGGGCTGGTACTGCTAAAAAACCCGGAGCACGATCAGGTGCGCCGGGTTTTTTTATGTCTGTGTGGTGCGCTTTGGTACGGATCAGGCCCGGATGTCTGCAAACCCCGCACCGGTAAGTCTCGCCAGATCATCCGGCGTCAGCTCGATTTCAAGACCACGCCGCCCGGCACTGACGTGAATGGTAGAGAAGTTTTTCGCCGAATTGTCGATGACCGTTATTAACGCTTTCTTCTGTCCCAGCGGGCTGACGCCACCAAGCACATAGCCAGTGGTTCGCTGGACCTTCTGTTTATCGGCCATGGCTGCTTTCTTCCCGTTTACGGCCTTTGCCAACTGCTTCAGGTTCAGGCTTCCGGAAACCGGCACTACTGCAACCACCAGTTCACCCCGGTCGGTTTCGACTACGAGGGTTTTGAATACCTGATCCGGATTCAGCCCCAGCTTCTCAGCCGCTTCTGCACCGTAGGATTCGCTTTTCGGATCATGGGCGTATTCGTGAAGGGTATGGGATATGCCTTCCTTGCGGGCAAGGTCGATGGCCGGGGTCATGGCTGCTCCTGGGATTCGGAAATCGGTACAGCATAACCCCATTGCCGGTGTTCGTCAGGCGTGTTCGCCCCGATGGTTTCCAGGGCGTATGCTGGCAGCATGAGGCACGGTCAGCATGATCAGAAAACCGATCACCAGAAAGCCCAGAATGGTTGCCATGCCCCAGCGCTGGCTGCCGGTGGCCACCGTCACCCAACCCACCAGTAACGGCCCGGCGAAGGCGGTGGCCTTGCCGGAGAAGGCAAACAGGCCGAACATCTGGGTCTGCAGGTCCGGCGGCACAATGCGCGCCATATAGGAGCGGCTGGCGGACTGCAGCGGGCCGACAAAAATGCCCAGCACCAGGCCCCAGATCCAGAACCACATCACCGACTCTACCAGCAGGATGGCCAGGGCACTGGTGCCCAGCCCGATCAGCGAAAGTAATACCGTGTTGCGACCGCCGAGGGCGTCGTCTACCCAGGCAAAAGCCAGTGCCCCGAGTCCGGAAGTGATGTTCAGGGCGATGGCGAACTGCAGCACACCGGTCTGATCCATTCCGAAGGTGCCTGCGGCGTAAACTCCCCCGAAGGTGAAGATGGTAGCCAGGCCATCGGTATACAGCATTCTGGCGACCAGAAAGCGCAGGATATGCCCCAGCTCCCGGGCCTTGCGCAAGGAGTCCCGCAGCTGGCCGAGGCCGGACCGGATTGCCTGGGCCGCGCTCAGGCCCCGGCCAGGCTGATCCGGAATCCAGAAAAATGCAGGTAGTGAGAACACCAGATACCAGAGTGCCACCATCACAAAAGTGGCGCGGACATGCTCCATGGCGTCCCGGTCCAGCCCCAGCCAGTCGGTATTGCCATCGATAAAGCCGTACAGGGCTACAACGAGGCAGGTCACGCCACCCACGTAGCCCAGCCCCCAGGCCCAGCCGGACCACCGGCCCAGCCGCTGGGGTGAGGCCAGATCCGGCAGCATCGCGTTATAGAAAATGAACGCGCACTCGGCACCCAGTATGGCGATACCGACCCAGAAGGCGGTAAACCAGAGATCACCGCTGCCCGGCTCAACGAACCAGAGCATTGCGCTGCCCAGAACACACAACAGGGTGCAGATGATCAGCCAGGGCTTGCGTCGGCCATGCTGATCCGCGATGGCCCCGAGGATCGGTGCCAGCAGGGCAACCACAATGCCGGAGATACCCACAATATTGCCCCAGGCGCGGGTACCGGCGACGTCGTCCTGGATCACCCCCTGGGTGAAATACTGGGCAAAGATGAACGTCAGGATGATGGTGAAAAATGCACTGTTGGCCCAGTCGTAGAGGGCCCAGGACCACAATGCCTTTTTGTTCTCGTCCCGCGGCAATGCGGGCCTGCCTGCTGCCATGCCTGAATTTCCTTTTCCATCGATCAAGCGGCGAATGCTGCCGTTACTACTTCCGACGGCCGGACTATATCCCATCAAGCCGAACGGGACACTAGATGGTGCGTAGCTGGGCTTCCAGAATACTCAGGACGGATGACAGAATGTCGCGGAAGTCGGTCAGGGTCTGGGTGCGCTGGATAATCTCGTGGCGCTGTTCATCCAGCCGTTCCAGTTGCGGTACCACCCGGCGAACCCCTTCCGTAATGACTTCATAAGGGTAGTGGTGATCCTGAATGCTGAGCTTGTTCAGTTCGGCCACTTCCTGGTGGAAGATGGTGATGATGTCGTACAGCAGATCCTTGTGGGCGATGCTACCGGCTTCCCAGTAGGCATCGTCCAGAAGTTCAAGCAGTGAAAGGTACTCACGGAGGGTGTCTGCTACGGATGTCTGGCTCATGGCGCTCTCACCTGGCATTCTTCTTATGCGCTTTCGCGGCTTCCATGAGCCAGACTATAGCAGGGATTGGGGTCTGGCCCCTATGCGACCTGGCGCGCAATCCAGGAATTGTAGCGACTCGCCAACGCCTTCACATAACGTTCTTCGCTCGTGTCCATGGTGGCGAGAACGCCGTTGAAGATCCAGCCCCGCTCATACAGGCCCAGCACACTCTGTTCATCGTCCAGGTTGACCCGCTGGTTCAGCTTCTTGCAGATGGCATTCAGCAGCGGCAACCTTTCCGGGCGACGAATGGCCCCTGAGCGGCGGTTGGCCGAACCTTGGGCGACACGTCTGGATGATGTTCTGTTCATGGCAATCTCCTTGTTCTGCGGCTGCAAAAACCAGAAAACCCGGCGTCAGGGCCGGGTTTTCATGCGGAGATTGCATGCCCGGTCGCCTGAAGCTTCCGGGCAGGACCGAAAGCGTTATCTGATAATCACCATGCCACGCACCGGCGTCAGGGCCGGGTTAGGGGCATCTGCATTTAAAAAGTAACTTTGGGCCTTCAAGTCCACTGGACTCTCCATCAGAAACTCATTCAGGTCACGGCAGGAGCTGGTCGCTTGACCGTGACTTCTTCATTAAAAAGTTCAGATAACGCTATTCGTGGCCAGATTATGGCCAGTGCCTCTCAGTGTATCGCGACTTACAGACTTTGCAAACGGGACGTCAGATACGCACTAACCCTGCCTTCGGCAAACCCGTACAGACTGCGGCCTGCCGGCTGTAGATAATTCGCCCTGTCACGTGTTTTTACGTTGTGCAATCCGCAGTAGCCCGTCAGGTTCGGCCCGTTACTGTGTGATCTCTCCTTTATTGTCTTGGCGCTTCGGGTTATCCCGCTGCGCCTTTTTTTATTGGGCTGCAAAGACGCTATTCAGGGCCACCCGCCGTTGACGTCAACCGATGCCAGGTCGCCTGGAGTATGCGGGCATCGTTGGCGGCCCGATGGACCGGTAACCCCAGCTCGGCCACAACTTCGAGACGGCATGAAGCCCACTGTTCGATCTGGGCGGGCTCCAGCAACAGGGAAACGGACTCCAGCTGAAACTGGGGCTGCATTTCGGCCGCCCGGAACAGGCGGTGCAGCCAGAAGCTGTCAAAGGTCCAGGCATCACAATAGACCGGGCCCGAGAGCAGGCTGTTCAGATAGCCTGCAACCTGAGTAACAGTACGGCCTTTCTCCACCAGGGTCTGGCGGGAAATGCCGTGAATCGCCTCGGCATCGAGTGACCAGTCCCGCCACTGACGATGGGGGCGGATCAGCCAGCTATGCACAGCACCATCCGGCAGGCATACGCCAACCTCGATCGGATAGCTATCGATCAGGTCCAGGCTGGATGCCTCGAAATCAATAAAAGACGGTGTGTCGGGAGCACTCATCGGCGGTTCAACTGGTGGATGGGCGGTTTGCAAAGTGTAACTGTCCCCAGGGCAGCAGGCGAATCCACATGGGCGGACTGGCCATGCAGCAGGCTGATACAATAGCAGGTTCGCGAAAGCCCCTGGCAGGATATCAGGTTTTCTGCCGGCCTGGCCGACGGTCGCCATTTTGTTATCTGATAAGCAGGAGGAGTCGTGTCCGAGCGT
>JAJUHY010000271.1 GCA_029265735.1 Marinobacter segnicrescens
CAAGGCTTCCCAGCGTTGGGTGGTGGGTGTCGAAAGCGTCTTATCGAAGGTGATGGTAGCTTTGGCGTATTTAAGCGCAAGGATGCGGCTTTCCCGCGTGGCACAACCCAGGACATTCTCTGCCAGAGATTCCGCCGCCTTTAGGCGATTGTGCGTTAGCAAGTACCGGGACTCTATAATGCTGAGCCGATGATCCAGGCAAATTTCGGCCAGAGTCTCGTGGTAGTCACCAGGATTGCGGTCCAAATCGCCCCAGCCATCAAACAGCACACCCAGGTCGAGAGCATCATATTCTTCATGCTTACGAAATGGATTATAGACTGCGGGCTGAACGCAGGGTGGCAGATTGTGGGCGGCTATTCCCTCGGCGTTCAGTAACTCAACCTCTTTCGGGTCCGCACAGAATACCTGATCAAAGCACTTCGCGAACTCACGATAATGATCGTGGTAAGCGTGGTCCTCTGTTATCCAGTAGGCGGTTGGCACTCTTTCCGATCGAAACGCCTCGACCAGATCTCGCAACTCCTTGGAGGATTCTGCCGGAGTGTTCTGTGCCAGATACCAATGACCGGTTGCCGTCTCCCAGGTAGATTCAACGATCAACAGGTCCGGGCGACCATACTGCAATGTCCGCTTCCAGTTGTCCGGCGTCAGCAGCATCAGCTCACCCTCGAAGCGCAGACCATCGAACAGGCGATCGCTCACAATGGCGGCAATGCGCAGACTCGAATTGGGCTGCTTGATAGGCTTCCAGGGGGGTATTGGTGGTGCCCACCAGGGCACCACTTCAAGAGCTGAATCGCTTAACGGCCGGCGCGCCAGCGCCGAAGGCCCGGTATTGTTTTGTATTCCGGCCTTGGGCTTGGTATCGGACATGCACTTTACTCCAGAGGCAGGATGCTTACCATTTCACACCTTTAAAGATGACGTCCTTACGGATGTTATCTTTATATTTTTCCACTACCTTGAAGATCTCTGCCATAACCTCATCGGTCAGATAATGCGGCGTCACACCAAGCTCGATCAACCCCTGATAGGTCGGGTTGTAGTAATGCTCTTCGGCTTCCTTTCGCGGATTTTCCAGGTGGTCTACTTTGACATCATAACCAAGCTGCTGGCCGACACGCTGGGTCATTTCTGCCAGTTCGTTGGCCGAGAAGGTTTCCATGATCTGGTTGAAGATACGCAGCTCACCCTGATCTGCCGGGCTTATCTCTGACTGGTGCACACACTGGAGGGTGTCCTTGATGTTCAAGTAGCCACGGGTTTGCCCGCCTTTGCCGTATACGGTCAGCGGATAGTCCACCACAGCCTGGACGATAAAGCGGTTTACGATGGTGCCAAACACTTCGTCATAGTTAAAGATGGTGTTCAGGCGCGGATCGATAACCGATTCATCGGTTTCGATACCATAGACCGGGCCTTGCATCAGGTCGGTTATCTTCAGGTCCCACATGCGTACGCCAAACCAGAGCAGGTCGGTATCCATCACCTTGGTGGTGTGGTAGATCGAGCCCGCTGCACGGGGAAAGAGGAACTTGCCCTTACGCCCCTTGTGCTCGATTTCAATCCAGCCTTCTTCAATGTCGATATTCGGGGTGCCGTACTCGCCCATGGTGCCCAGCTTGATGATATGGGTGTCCCGGGAGAAATCCCGTACAGCAAACATCAGGTTGTTGGTAACGCGCAAGTTGTTGACGATGGTCAGGTCTGCGTGGGCGTAGTCGATCAGCGAGAACGGTGCGGACGGCTGCTCTGCGTAATGAACGACGGTTTCCGGAATGCCGGTGAACTTCGGGTTCACACACCAGTTGTATTTTACGCTGCCATCGAACAGCGAACGCATCACCTGAGGCTCAGCCAGGTCACCAATAACCACCTTGATCTCGTGGCCAGTCTTCTCATGCCAGATCTTCGCCCGCTCCATCAAGGTGGGCACCGGGTACAGCATGCCAACGTCCAGGTCCTGGCAGTTGTTACGGCGTAAGTAGTTGTCTACTACTGTGACTTCGTAGCCCCGTGCTGAAAAATACATCGCCGTAGGCCAGCCAAGATACCCGTCGCCACCCAGAATTAGTACGTGCATGATTTACTCCACTATATGCCAGCAGCCCTCGCCTGTGCGATGGGCATTAAATTAATCGTTTAATATTTTCTCAGAGCAGATTATTTGCCGTCAGGAACTGGGCCAGTTCGTCCTGACTAAACGCGGGTTCGTTGCCCGAATGATAAGGGTTGGTTACCTCATTCGAGACAACACCTTCATACAGGTAATCAATATCTGCAAAGCGCTTCATGATAGCCGGCTTGATAACAAAATACCTCTCGAGCTCAATCGCACGGCTGGTTTCTTCGCCGGTCATCAGTTCTTCATACAGTTTTTCGCCAGGCTTTACGCCGATTTCCCGAATCTCAATATTCTGAGGGTCCTGTTTATAGCCCTCGGCCAGTTTGTCGACCATGACTTCGGCCAGGTCCTTGATCCTGATGACCGGCATTTTGGTGACGAATACTTCCCCACCTCTGGCCAACTTTGCGGAATCAATTATCAGTTGCACCGACTCTTCGATGCTCATGATAAAACGAGTCATATCCTGATGGGTCAGTGTAATGGGCCCGCCTTTTTTTATCTGTTCCCGGAAAATGGGGATAACGGAGCCACGTGAGCCAAGTACGTTGCCAAACCGGGTAGAGGCAAAGATACAGCCAGATTTGCGAAACTCGACGTTTGCAGCAGTAGTGAGCCGCTCACCCATGAGTTTGGAAGTGCCCATGACGTTGGTGGGGTTCACCGCTTTGTCAGAGCTGGTGAAAATGACTTTTGATACCCCGGCATTAACAGCGGCACGAATAACGTTGTCCACACCCATGATGTTGGTCTGGATGGCTTCGTGGGGTACTTGTTCACAAAGAATAACGTGCTTGAAAGCTGCCGTATGGAAGACAATGTCGGCGCCTTCCATCTTGCGGGTCAGGGCGGTCTCATCACGGATGTCGCAGAGGAAGAAATGAGCATTGGCGTGATCGCTGTACGTCTCAGTCAGGAAAAAAAGCTCGCTCTCATTATTGTCCAGAACGATCAGCTCCTTCACATCGTATTTGTGAATCAGCTGCTTGACCAGCTCGCGACCTACGGTTCCACAGCCGCCGGTCACCAGTACGGTTTTATCCTTGAAAAAATCCATGCCCTATTTCTCGCTACAGATGAAAGTTGTTGAGGTCAGCAGGCCACATTTAGCCTCGGCGAAGCCCTGACTCAGGCTCCGGCGGACTGCTCACGACTGTACCAAGCACGCTACCGCCCCACCAACCCGTCAACAGTGTTTTCTGGCGATTGCTTGTGCTGTCGAACCGGGACGTTAGATATTCGTGCCGAACTGACGGTACTAAAACCGCAGGTCGGCTCGGCAGGCTGGACCCGGCCAAAATGTGATGCAATTCTACGTCATCAAACTTTCACGGCAAGGGCACTTTGGTCCAAAGAGGGGTTTTCTGTGTGTCTTTGCGTTAAGCTGTGTCAAAGCGTCAGGAATGCACTTTGTTTTGTCGCTATGGGA
>JAJUHY010000250.1 GCA_029265735.1 Marinobacter segnicrescens
ACGGGGTCCGACAAGAGTTTCAGCGCCAGTTTCAGGCGATCGACATGGGTCCAGCGAGGCGCCTGGCGCGGACTCAGCTGCCCGACCTGGCTTGAACGCAGGGTCAGGCGCCGGGAATGGAAGCTGCCGCCCAGACCTACCGGAACGGCGGCCTTGCCATACCAGCTCATTTCGATAATCCGGGCTTCGCTTCCGGCCAGTGCCAGTGCCGTTTCCAGCCCGGCCGGAGAACCACTGGTGTGGAACACCAGATCATGATCATCCCGGGACAGCTCATTCACCCATTGGACGCCGAGGGCCGTCAGGACGGCCTCGCGACGGTCGTCAGGGTCCACGGCGGTCACCCGTACGCCCGGTATGCTGCGGGCGAGCCACGCTACCAGGCAACCCACTACCCCGCAGCCCACTACGGCAATACGATCGCCCACCAGGGGCTGGCCGTCCCAGAGGCCGTTGATTGCGGTTTCAAGATTGGCCGCCAGCACAGCACGGGCCGGCGGTACATCCTCGGGTATTAAAGTGACGGCGTCGGCCGGGACACGGTAGCGCCGCTGATGGGGGAACAGGCAGAAACCATAACGGCCCTCTTTCCCGGGTAAACCATCCACGATCCGGCCCACGTTCATATAGCCGTATCGGACCGGGCCGGGAAAATCACCCTGCTGAAACGGCGCTCGCATCCGCTGATATTCCGTTTCCGGAATCTGCCCATTGAACACCAGAGATTCGGTGCCACGACTGATGGCACTGTAGACCGTCTCCAGTTCAACCAGAGAAGAAGGATCGTGATTGTCGGGATTGACCTGGCCGGGGGCGATCTCGCCCTGACCGTTTCCAAAAGACCAGAAAGCCGGTGACATTTCCCTTGACGGCGAATTCATACACACTCCATGCTGACGGTATGTCCGATGGCGAAAAACCTCCGCTCATCGTGATGGCCGGGCTGAACCGTAACAGTATAGATGACGATGGATCAGGGCTATGGACTTGATGCCGACACATCGCGCTCCCTTCCTTTGGCCAAGTACCGAACTGACCCTTGGCGCTGTCGTACTCGCAGCTCTGCTTTGGGTTACTCACCCCCTTGTTCCATTAACTGCAACCACACTGGTTCTGGCCGCCGTGCTGTACATCGGCCTGGGCCTGACCATTGTTACGGGCCTGAATGCCTATGCCGGCCGGTTCGGACCGGCGGACAGGATTACCCTGGCCAGAGCCGTACTGGTGCTGTTTCTTGCCAGTCTTACCGGTACACCGGCCGTGCTGCAGGACCTTGCCTGGCCTTACGCGCTGCTCTGTTTGCTGGCTCTGATCATGGATGGCGCCGATGGCTTTGTGGCGCGGCACACCCATACCGCCAGCGCGTTCGGAGCCCGCTTCGATATGGAGCTGGATGCATTCTTCATACTCGTGCTCTGCTTCGCCGTCATGGTCTCAGGTACGGCGGGCCCCTGGGTACTGCTGATCGGCCTGATGCGTTACGGCTTTGTCATGGCAGGCTGGCGCTGGAGGTGGCTCAATGAACCCCTGCCAGAAAGCTTCCGCCGGAAAACCATTTGTGTGTGGCAGCTGGTCACCCTGATGGCGGCCCTGCTACCTTTCATACCAGACCTGTTGGGTCATGCTGCACTGTTACTGGCGCTGGCCCTGCTGACAGGATCATTCGCTCTGGATATCCGTTACTTGCACCAGAACAGGAACAGAAGGAGATTGTGATGCAACGTTCAAGGAATGTACCCAGCGCCCTCGCTCTCTGTGTCGCCGCCTGCAGCCTGGGTCTTGCCTCAACCGGCGCACTCGCCGAGCTGCACAGCTACAAGATTGATAACGAACATCTGTCGATCACCTTTGAGGTGGACCATCTCGGTTACGCCTCAGTGATCGGCCTGTTTCTCGAAGGCAAGGGACAGTTCGAATACGATGCGGAAGCCGGGACTGTGCCCTCGGGGAAAGTGGTGATTCAAAGCGCCAGCGTGTTTTCCAATCATGACAAGCGTGACGAGCACCTGCGGAAGAAGGATTTTCTGCATAGTGACCGGTACCCGGAAATCACCTTCGAAGTGACAGACTTCGAGGCCACCGGCGAACGAACCGGAAATCTCACCGGCGACCTGACGCTGCTGGGCCAGACCCGCCCGGTAACCCTGGATGTCACGCTGAACAAGGCGGCGGATTATCCGATCGGCCATAAGGAATACACCCTCGGCATCTCGGCAACCACCACCATTAAACGCAGCGAATGGGGTATGACATATGCGCTGGACCCGCTCATGGTGGGGGATGATGTGCACCTGCGTTTTGAGTTAGAGGCAATCAGGGATGAGGGCTGGTTCTGAGCCAGCGAGCCCCGGGGTCTAAGGCGCCATACGTATAACTCCACGACGCACCTCACGGTGCCACGATAGGCTGAATCTTATGCTCATGCTAAACTTCGGGCCCTGATCCCGGACGTTTTTCTTTCATGGCGCTTTCTGATTCCAATAAATCGGACCTGTTACTGGTCGCGGACACCCAAGTTGCGGCTGTAAGCTGGGCTTACTCCAAGGAAGCCGTGCTCCTGATGCCCCCGCTGCTGTTTATGGCCATGCGTTTCCTGATGGCCGGTGCGATTCTCGCCTTCTTCGCACGCCGCCAGTTGCCGCATATGGGGCTACGCCAGACGTTGCGTGGCGCAAGGGTCGGTCTGGTGTTCGGCTCCGCCATGAGCTGCTGGGTCGTGGGTATCTGGCTGGGCGTCAACCTGGGCGAAGCGGCCTTTATCAGCAGTCTGTCCGTCGTTATTGTGCCGGCCATCGCACGAATAATTTTCAAGGAACCGCAGCCAGTCAGTACCTGGCTCGCCATTCCCGTGGCCATCTGCGGCCTCGCCCTGCTGTCGCTGGAGAACGGCTTCCGTCCGGAGCCCGGGCAGATGCTGTTCGTGGTGGCCGCCCTTATTTTCGCTATGTCCTATATTCTGACTTCCCGCACCGCAAACACCCGGACCGTGGTGACCCGCACTGGGGTGCAGGTGATCAAGGAGAAAGTACCCGCCCTGCCCCTGACCACGCTCAGCATGACCACCGCAGGCATACTGACAGCGGTCATCTCATTACTGTTTGAAGAGTGGCAACCCACGTTCAGCAACTTTACTGCCCCCATGTTCTGGTGGCTTGTGGGCAGTGCGACCATAGGCACCGCATTCCGGTTTCTGTTGCAAACTTATGCCCAGAGCCTGTCCTTTAACAGCCACGGGGTCGTGATTCTGATTCTGGAGCCGGTCTGGGTTGCCCTGCTGGCCTGGGTTTGGTTCGCGCAGACCATGAGCCCGATGCAGATTGCTGGTTGTGGCGTCATTTTGCTGGCCCTGCTGATCAACCGCTGGACAGTACTGTCCCGGACTATCCGTAACTGGCTGCGGAAATCCGCCCGTGCCCGGCGAATCTCACGCATCCGCGCAGCCAACCGGCGCTGATCCGTAAAAAAGTCCGCGAAACAGTTGACCTATCGTGTCTGGATCAGTATATTTCCACCCCGTCGAACACAGGACCATAGCTCAGTTGGTTAGAGCGCTGCCTTGACATGGCAGAGGTCGGCAGTTCAAATCTGCCTGGTCCTACCAAAATTCCTGATTAAAGCCAGCTACTTAGGGGAAACCGCGAGAGCTGGCTTTTTTCGTTGGCAATAGATTGGCAATAGATTGGCAAAACCAGAGCCGCATACAGTAGTTCAAGACGGCTTTTCTCGTTGGGCGAAACTTTCTCTCCTCTTTGCTGCAACAAGTCACAACATGACGTTATTCGCTACTTGCCCCGCCGCGTTAGAGCAATTACTCTAAACCTCATAACCCATAACAATGGACATCCCGGGAGTCCCTATGGACAACTCGTCC
>JAJUHY010000351.1 GCA_029265735.1 Marinobacter segnicrescens
AGCCTGCAGCGTCGCAACCAGAAACTGATCGAAGTGGCACCCAGTCCCACGCTTCTGGAAAGCACCCGCACCCGCCTGCTGGAAGCTGCCCTGAGAATGGCATGCCACGTCAATTATGCAGGTCTGGGCACCTTTGAGTTCCTGGTTGATGACAACGGCACCGACTTTTTCTTTATGGAGGCCAACCCCCGGCTGCAAGTGGAACACACCATTACCGAAGAAGTCACCGGTATTGATCTGGTCCAGTCCCAGATTGCCGTGCTGGGCGGAACCAGCCTCAGCGAGCTGGGCCTCAGCCAGGAGCAAGTGCCGGCGCCCAGCGGCTTTGCGATCCAGTGCCGGGTCAATATGGAATCCATGAACGCCGACGGCTCGACCCGCCCCAGCGGCGGTACGCTGGAGACCTTCGAGCCGCCGATGGGGCCTGGCGTCCGCGTCGATACCTACGGCTACCGGGGCTATACCACCAGTCCGCATTTCGATTCCCTGCTGGCGAAAGTTATCGTCCACAGCCGCTCGCCCGACTACGGCCAGGCCATCCGCAAGGCTTATCGTGCGCTCTGCCAGTTCCGTGTGGAAGGCGTCAGAACCAACATCTCCTTCCTGCAGTCCCTGCTGTCACGGGATGCCGTCATAGAAAACAGCGTTTACACCCGTTATGTGGATCAACATATGGCGGAGCTGGTAGCGGAGGGTCAGGGCCATCCGACTCTGTTCCCGGTGACTCAGACTGCGGATGGTCAGGACCGCACTTCCACGACTGCCATCGCGCCGGAAGGCACTGAAACTGCCGTAGCACCGATGCAGGGGCAGATGGTCGCCACTCTGGTAGAGGAGGGCGAAACCGTTGCCCGCGGGCAGACGCTGGCCATTCTTGAAGCCATGAAGATGGAGCACGAGATCAAGGCTCCAGTGGCCGGTGTGATTCGCGGACTGCCGCTCTCCCCGGGCGACTATGTGAGCGAAGGGCAGGCTATTGCTTTCATCGAACCGGGAGAAAGCGATTCTGGTGAAGCGGAAACCGAGCAGGAAGTCGATCTGGATTATATCCGGCCTGACCTGGCTGAGAGCATCGAGCGGCACCGGCTGACCCTGGATGAGGCCCGGCCCGACGCGGTCGCCAAACGGCACAAACTGGGCATGCTGACCGCGCGGGAGAACATCGCCAACATCTGTGATCCGGGCAGCTTTATGGAATACGGCGCGCTCACCTTTGCCGCACAAAGACGACGTCGTTCGGTGGATGATCTGATGCGGTCCACGCCGGCGGATGGTCTGGTGGCTGGCGTTGGTGCCGTCAACGGCGAGCTGTTCGATGAGGGGCAGGCCCGCTGTGCGGTACTGGCCTATGACTACACCGTGCTGGCCGGCACCCAGGGTTCCATGAACCACAAGAAGACGGATCGTGTGCTGCAGGTAGCGGAAGAGCAACAATTGCCGGTAATTTTCTTCACCGAAGGCGGCGGTGGACGCCCCGGCGATACCGATAACGCCACCAAAGTGGCGGGGCTCGACCAGCCCAGCTTCCTGCAGTACGCAAGGCTGACCGCGCTGGCGCCACGCATCGGCATCGTCTCCGGCCGCTGTTTTGCCGGTAACGCCGTATTCGCCGGTTCCAGTGATCTGCTGATCGCCACCCGCAACGCCACGCTCGGCATGGCCGGCCCGGCGATGATCGAAGGTGGTGGCCTGGGTGTCTACGCGGCGGAAGAAGTCGGCCCCATGTCCGTACAGGTCGCCAATGGTGTCGTGGACTGTCTCGTCGAAGATGAGCGGGAAGCAGCCCAGGTTGCCCGGAAAATCCTGTCCTATTTCCAGGGCACCTTGCCGGAGTGGACCTGTGCCGATCAGCGTCTGCTTCGCTCCAGCATCCCCGAAAACCGGCTGCGCTCTTACGATGTCCGCGCGCTCATTCGTACCCTGGTGGATACGGACTCGTACCTTGAGCTGCGCCCGGAATTCACCCCAGGCATGGTTACCGCACTGGCGCGGATTGAAGGTCGCCCTATCGGCCT
>JAJUHY010000168.1 GCA_029265735.1 Marinobacter segnicrescens
ACCAGCACCACGTCTGCTTTTCTTACAGCCATTTGCTAGTCACCTTAGCGAGTGATTTATAATCTGTCGGGCCCGCCACGATCAGCAGCTTTGCCCGGGAAGCGTGAGATTATCCCGGTTTTGTCGGAATAACAAAATGCTGAGCATGCCAACTATCGAGGGGGACAATTGACAGGCTCAGGGAAATTCTGTTCTTGTCGGCTCACCATATACGCACATCCGAGGCGCCGGGTCACCACAACTTTAGTCGGATGTTGGGGCAAACACGTCGGCGTCGCCATAGGGGATTACCCCGTGCTTACCTTAACCGCGATTTTGCTGTAACGTCGACCCCTTTCGGTACACACGCGGCGCCACTATGACAGCCATTGTTTATACAGAGGATTCCAGATGCTGCTAGCCCTGCTCGCCATAATCGCCGGCCTTGTACTGCTGGTCTGGAGCGCAGATCGCTTTGTGGATGGCGCCGCCGCCACTGCGGTTCATCTCGGCATGCCGCCTCTTCTGATTGGCATGGTCATTATCGGTTTCGGCACCTCGGCACCGGAGCTGGCAGTATCGGCCATCGCTGCGACGGATGGCAACCCCGGACTGGCCCTTGGCAATGCCTACGGCTCCAACATCACCAACATTGCATTGATTATTGGTCTGGTCGCGCTGATAAGCCCGATCACAGTCCACTCCCAGATCCTGCGCAAGGAACTCCCCATTCTGCTAGGCATCACCCTGCTCGCCGGCTGGCAGTTGCTGGATGGCGAGCTGACGCGCATGGACGGCTGGATATTGCTGGGCGCATTCGCGGTCATCATGGGCTGGTCAATTATTCAGGGTATTCGCGGCAAGGATGACTCCCTGGGAAGCGAGGCCGAAACGGAGGTCTCCGCGGGCGGCATGTCTCTCAGGCTGGCTCTGCTCTGGATCGTGGTCGGGCTGGTGTTGCTGCTGGTGAGCTCCCGGATGCTGGTATGGGGCGCCGTGTACGTTGCCCAGTTTCTGGGCATCAGTGATCTGATTATCGGATTAACAATCGTGGCTATCGGGACCTCGCTGCCAGAGCTTGCAGCCGGCATCGCGTCCGTACGCAAGAACGAGCACGACCTGATTCTGGGCAACATTCTCGGCTCCGGTATCTTCAATACCCTGGCGGTGGTGGGCCTGGCCGCCGTGATCGAACCCGTGGTCGCCGAAAGCGCTATTCTCTATCGCGACTGGACGGTCATGATGGCGGTTACGGTAGGGCTGTTCCTGATGGGATACGGCATCTTCGGCGGCAAACGCCTGATCCGGCGCTGGGAAGGCGGCTTGCTGCTCGTGGTCTACCTTTGCTATACCGGTTACCTGGCCAGCACCGTGATCAGCGCTGCCCAGACCGGAGCGGTTCCGGCGGTCTGAGGCAGATTACTCACCAGCGTCCGCCACAACCTCACCATCTCCCAGCAGCTCTTCCATCTGAGTTCTGACCTGGGCCATCAGTTCCGGCAACTGATCCTTCGGCATGCCCGAGGTATCGATCGGCGTGCCCACTCTTACCTGAACCGGCTGGCCCAGGTTGATCTTCCAGCTTCGGGCCTGCAACACATGATGGACACCCCGTATCGCCATGGGCACCACCACGGCCTCGGTATCCAGAGCCAGATGGAAGCAGCCTTTCTTGAACGGCTGCAGAGTCGCGTCGCCGGACCTCGTTCCTTCCGGTGCGGCCCACAGCACAATGCCACTTTCCATCATGGCCCGGGCACGGGCCAGGTCCTGAACCGCCCGGTGCCGGTTATGGCGATCAATAGAGGGGAACTCCGCGGCCTTCATTGCCCGGCCCAGCAACGGGATGCGGAACAGCTCCTGTTTAGCCAGCATCCGGATGGAACCGGGCATTGCGACAAAAGTGACGGGGATATCGTAATGACTGGCGTGGGTGGATACGATGATGTATCGCCGTCCATCCCGGAAATCCGGCACCGCGCCATGAACCGTGACCTCGGCCCGGACCATACGGAGCAGACGTGCCGACCAGCTGCGAGTGTAGGCATCTATAGTGCGGCGATCGAGCCGGCGAACGGAGGCCCGCGCCAGCACTATAAGACTATAGGCCGCCGTCAAACCCGACGACCCCAGGATCACGCCGATACGACGCAACAGGGTCGCAGACTTTGTAAGGGGGTTGGTCCTGGGTCGGCTCATCGGGCTGCGGGACTCCATCGGATCATGAAAAGCCGATGATTATAACGTCCCGGATCCGTCCCGGCACAGATTGCAGACGGGCTCAGTCTGACTTGTGACTGCTGTCAGAAGCCTGGCGTCTGGCGGATTCATCAGTCACCACAAACAAGCTTTCAGCGCTCGTGAAACGTCAGGGCGACCGAGTTCAGACAGTAGCGCTGACCGGTGGGCGGCGGGCCGTCCGGGAAGACATGTCCCAGATGGCTATCACAACGGGGGCAGCGAACCTCGACACGACGCATACCCAGACTGTTGTCCTCCAGGTAGCGAATGTGGTCTTTATCGAAGGGTTCGAAGAAGCTCGGCCAGCCTGTGCCTGAATCGAATTTGGCAGCCGAGCTGAACAACGGCAGGTCGCACAGACGGCAGTGGTACACGCCATCCTTTTTATTGTCCAGCAAGGTGCCGCAGAACGGGCGTTCGGTGCCGTGGTCGAGAATTACGGCACGCTCTTCCGGGGTCAACCCCTCGGCCAGCCGGTCAATTTCTTCCGATGGCAAAGGGGTCAGATCATAGCCTGCTGCAGATGTGGTCATGGACTTTTCTCCGCTGAAGACGGTTGCAGAGCCCAGGTGACCTGAAAGCCGTCAGACTGTTTTCAGCCTGTCGGGATAGACTTCCCTGACCTTTTTCAGTTTAGGCTCGGCGACCGCCATGATATAGGGTTGCCGGGGATGCTTTCCGGCAAAATTCTGGTGATGCTCCTCGGCCACGTAAAAATGTTCAAGCGGCTCAAGGCTCGTTACCACAGGGTCCGCAAAAACACCGGCTTCGTCAATCTGACGGATATACTCCTCCGCCACCTGGCGCTGCTCGGGCGTGGCGTAGAAAATGGCAGAACGGTACTGCGGTCCGCGGTCGTTGCCCTGGCGATCCAGCTGGGTCGGATCATGAGCCACCGAGAAAAATACCCGCAACAGCTCACCGTAACTGATGACGGCCGGGTCATACTCGACTTCTACCGCTTCCGCGTGGCCTGTCTGACCGGTACAGACCGCATCGTAATTCGCAGTCTCGGCGTCGCCACCACAGTAGCCTGAAACCACCTTGTGTACGCCATTAAGAGTCAGGAACACTGCCTCGACACACCAGAAGCAGCCGCCCGCCAGCACCACTTTCTGCAGCCCATCACCCTCGGGCTCCAGGTCACGGTCAGGAATCGGAAAACGGTTCCGCGGAATGGACATCCCGGAAACACTGCAGGTCATACTCATCGCCTGTTTCCTCCATCTTCAGGCAGTGTGGACAGCCCCTCGGGGTGAAGGTTCCCCGCTGTGGCTGAACCACTTCAGCCCATTGTGTAAACTTTATATAGTGATTTCCAGCTATGCTGATAAGCGTTGTGACCCGGTCGCGCCGGCAAATGAAACCTGGCCCACATCATGCGTTGCTCTGAATCATTCTGGCACAGATCCATCGTATTTACGGACCGGGCCGGCCCGACCATACTGTCGTGTATTCCATGATAGCCAACCTCAGGATCAATGGATATGAACGCACAGGCCCCTGAGCCCAATGATGAAGACTGGCTAAAATACCGGCTCAGCCTCAGGCTGGGTGCGACCCACGCGCGCCAGCGCCTCAGTATCGAGCAGGAATCCGAGCAGAAGGTTACCGGTCGCGACCGGCGTTCGTTTCATCTGGAAAACCTGTATAACGCACCGACCTTTATCAGCACCTGTCTCAGGCTGTCAGGCCTGCTCCGGCGTGGGCAGAACAACAGCCGGCGCCTGCGCACCGTTGAGCATCGCTTCCGGATTCCGTCGCTGCCGTCAGCTTTTGAAGGTTTTCGCATACTGCATCTGACCGACCTGC
Source organism: Marinobacter segnicrescens (assembly GCA_029265735.1). Classification (GTDB taxonomy): domain Bacteria; phylum Pseudomonadota; class Gammaproteobacteria; order Pseudomonadales; family Oleiphilaceae; genus Marinobacter; species Marinobacter segnicrescens_A. The sequence continues at coordinate 4,033 of JAJUHY010000168.1, forward strand.
ATGTGGATATGGACCCGGCCAACCTTGAAGCCGTTATCCGTCAGATTGAGCCGTTGGAATACGATCTGTGCGTGCTCACCGGTGATTACCGCAAACTCACCTGGGGCCCTATCGATGCTGCGCTGGAAGGAATGGCACAGCTGCGCGCTGCAATCCGGGGAGAAGCGCTGGCAGTGCTGGGCAACCATGACAGCATCCGTATGGTGCCGGGGCTGGAAGATATGGGCTATCGGTTGCTGCTGAACGAACATCATGCAGTTACCCGGGATGAACAAACTCTGTATATCGCTGGCGTTGACGACGCCCACTTCTACAAGGTGCACAACCTGCAGCGGGCCGGTGATGATATTCCTGAAGACGGCGTCGCGGTACTGCTGAGCCATACTCCGGAGATCTGGCGGGAAGCAGCCCATGCCGGCTATGACGTGTTTCTATGCGGACATACCCACGGCGGCCAGATCTGCCTGCCCGGTGGTATTCCCATCACGCTTGATGCGGACTGTCCCCGTTCCCTGGGCCGGGGTTACTGGCGCCATAACGGCATGCAGGGTTATACCTCGCCAGGCGCCGGAACATCCGTGGTAAACGTCCGGCTGAACTGCCCCCCTGAAGTGACTATCCACACGTTGACAGCGCACAACTGACGGTCTGCCCACTCAGGCAGGAAGTGTAAAGCTGCAAGCCCGGTCAGTGCGGCTGTTTACGGATGCCCAGACGGAACAGCAGCGGCGAAAACAGCATATTTCCAGCCGTAAACAACAGCACGACCCCCACCGCCTGCCACGCCGGAAATGACAGCATCCACCAGGCCCAGGCGACCGGCAGCAGGGCTTCCGGCACCTGATCCAATCCCGAAGCCCGGGCGCTGGGCGCAAGCGCCATCCGTCGTTTAATAAAACTGCTGAGCAGATCCCCCGCCAGCGCCAGGGCCGCAAACACAACGCCGAAAGTCACGGTGAACCCCAGCAAAGGCGCCGCCACCGCGCAGGCAAGGATACCGGCG
>JAJUHY010000203.1 GCA_029265735.1 Marinobacter segnicrescens
CGGCGGAATGTTCATGGAGTTGGAAGTACAGACGAACATCACGTCCGACAGGTCGTAGTCCACCTCCAGATAGTGATCGTTAAAGGTATGGTTCTGCTCAGGGTCCAGTACCTCAAGCAAGGCCGATGCCGGGTCACCCCGATGGTCCATGCCCATCTTGTCGATTTCATCCAGCAGGAACAGCGGGTTTTTGACCTGAACCTTGGCCAGTTTTTGCAGCAGCTTACCTGGCAAGGCACCAATATAGGTCTTCCGGTGGCCGCGTATCTCGGCTTCATCCCGTACGCCGCCCAGGGCCATGCGGGTGTATTTCCGGTTGGTCGCCCGGGCGATGGACTGCCCGAGAGAGGTCTTGCCAACCCCCGGCGGCCCCACCAGACACAACACAGGACCCTTCACTTTCTTTACGCGGCTCTGAACCGCGAGATATTCCAGAATCCGGGTTTTAACCTCGTCCAGACCATAATGGTCCTCATCCAGAATCTGCCGCGCCCGTTCTATATCGTGGCGAACCCGGCTGCGTTTCTTCCAGGGGATGGAAAGCATCCACTCGATATACCCGCGTACCACCGTCGCTTCGGCAGACATGGGTGACATCATCTTGAGCTTGTTGAGTTCGGCCTCAGTCTTCTTGCGGGCCTCCGCCGGCAAACCAGCCTGCTCAATTCTCTCTTCCAGTTCCTCGAAGTCGCCACCACCTTCACCGAGCGAACCCATCTCCTTCTGGATAGCCTTCATCTGCTCGTTGAGATAGTACTCCCGCTGGCTCTTTTCCATCTGCTTCTTGACGCGACCGCGGATGCGCTTTTCCACTTCGATCAGGTCAATTTCGCTGTCCAGACGGCCCAGCAGCAACTCCACCCGGTGACGAAGGTCCAGCGCTTCCAGCAACTCCTGCTTTTCCGGCACTTTCAGCTCAAGGTGAGCCGCCATAGTGTCAGCAAGACGCTCAAGCTCATGGATGCCCTGCAAGGCACTGGAAACTTCCGATGGCACTTTCCGGGACATCTTGACGTATTTTTCAAACTCTTCCGTCAGCGTCCGAACAAGCACATCCTCTTCCCGCTCAGGGAGAGCCTCTGACTCAAGCACACCTGCGCTGGCCATCAGGTACTCGTCATCCGTTACGTTATCAAGGCTTGCCCGGGCAGTACCCTCAACCAGTACCTTTACGGTACCGTCCGGGAGACGGAGCATCTGCAACACGGTAGCGAGGGTACCAACATCAAAGATATCGGACGGGCCCGGGTCGTCGGTACCGGCGTCTTTCTGGGATACCAGCAGAATTTCCTTGCTACCCTCCATGGCCGCTTCCAGGGCCAGGATAGACTTTTCACGCCCCACGAACAGCGGAACTACCATGTGGGGGAAAACAACCACGTCCCGAAGGGGAAGCATCGGATATTCGGTACGGGTTTCTGGAGTCGGGGTCATAAGGAATCCTCTGACGACATTTCTTTCAGCATACCATCGAACATTGGGCTTTTTTGCTGGATTGCAATGATTTTACAGAGCGGATGCGCTCCAGGGTGCATTCTCTGGGGTGAAAGTCACAGAAAAGAATTCAAAAACGAAAAAAGGGCGTTGCCGCCCTTTTTTCCACGCCCTGGGAAAACCGGGCGCAATCAGTCTTCTGGTACCGCCTTGGCATGGTCGCTGCTGGCGTAGATCTTGAAGGGCTCCGAGTCCCCGCTGATCACACTGCCATCAATGACCACCTTGGCGACGTCCGGCTCCGACGGAATCTGGTACATGGTGTCCAGCAGGGTCGCTTCCATAATGGAACGCAGCCCGCGAGCGCCGGTCTTCCGCTCCATGGCCTTTTTAGCTACTGCACGCAGTGCGTCATCGCGGAAGTCCAACTCGACCCCCTCCATTTCAAACAGCTTCTGGTACTGCTTGGTAAGGGCGTTCTTGGGCTCGGTCAGAATCTGCACCAGGGCTTCCTCATCCAGCTCCGTCAGGGTTGCCACAACCGGCAGACGACCGACAAATTCTGGAATCAGGCCATACTTCACCAGATCTTCGGTCTCAACGTTACGGATAATATCGCCGGTATTACGGGAGTCATCCCGGCTGGCCACCGTCGCTGAGAAGCCGATACTGCTCTTTTCGGTCCGCTCGCGGATCACCTTGTCCAGACCGGCGAACGCACCACCACAGATAAACAGCATATTGCTGGTATCCACCTGCAGAAATTCCTGCTGCGGATGCTTGCGCCCTCCCTGGGGCGGAACCGAGGCAACGGTACCTTCGATCAGCTTCAGCAGAGCCTGCTGTACCCCTTCACCGGAGACATCCCGGGTGATCGACGGATTGTCCGACTTACGGGAAATCTTGTCGATTTCATCAATGTAGACAATGCCCCGCTGCGCTTTATCAACGTCGTAATCACACTTCTGCAGCAGCTTCTGGATGATGTTCTCAACATCTTCACCCACGTAGCCTGCCTCAGTCAGCGTGGTAGCATCCGCAATGGTGAAAGGTACGTTGAGCATGCGGGCCAGGGTTTCCGCGAGCAGCGTCTTACCGCTCCCAGTGGGGCCTATCAGCAGGATATTACTCTTGCCCAGCTCCACGTCGCCTTTACCGTAGCGCAGACGCTTGTAGTGATTGTAGACAGCGACAGACAGCACCACCTTCGCGCGGTCCTGCCCAATCACATACTCATTAAGGGTATTGCGGATCTCCGCGGGTGTTGGCAGGCGGTCGCTGGCCTCTTCCTGTGAACTTTCCTGGATTTCCTCCCGGATAATATCGTTACACAGGTCAACACACTCGTCGCAGATGAATACCGACGGCCAGGCGATGAGCTTACGGACTACATGCTGGCTTTTCCCGCAAAACGAGCAGTACAGCAACTTGCCGTTATCGTCGCCTCTGCCGTTTCTATCGTCTGCCATTGAATTACCTCTGGTCTGTATTTCGGTGCCAGTGTGTGGCGTGGTATGCACCGCTACCGCATGTAAATCCTAGAGTACGCAGCCACACACCGAGTCGACTACCGTCAGTATCATTTATTCACCGCTCGCTTATCAAGTACGGTATCGATAAGCCCGTACTCTTTGGCCTGATGGGGATCCATGAAATTATCCCGATCAGTGTCCCTGGCGATGGTTTCCAGATCCTGTCCGGTATGTTCGGCCAGAATACGGTTCAACGTATCCCGGATCTTCAGAATTTCGCGAGTATGGATTTCGATATCGGACGCCTGCCCCTGATAGCCACCCAGCGGCTGATGAATCATTACCCTGGAATTCGGCAGACACGCCCGCTTGCCCTTGGCGCCTCCGGCGAGCAGAAACGCACCCATGCTGGCGGCCTGGCCAACACAGAGAGTGGAAACGTCCGGCTTGATAAACTGCATGGTGTCGTAGATAGACATTCCTGCGCTGACCGAACCACCCGGGCTGTTGATGTACAGGTGAATATCCTTGTCCGGGTTTTCCGATTCCAGAAACAGCAGCTGCGCAACGATCAGGTTGGCCATATGGTCTTCCACCGGGCCTACCAGGAAGACGACCCGCTCCTTGAGGAGACGTGAAAAGATATCGAATGACCGCTCTCCGCGAGAAGTCTGCTCGATAACCATCGGAATCAACGCTGCGTGGGCGTCCATGGCGGAACCATTAAACGGGTTCTGGGACATAAGTGCCTGCACTCCTTAGGGGACTATCGGATTATCGGACCTGGATTGCCGGGTCGTGACCGGGGAAGCAGCCGGACCAGAGCTCCGGACGTCCTATTCCAATACACGCCCGAGAGCCTGCCGGCTGTGTCCCGGGCTATCTGCCCGGGACGTGGCTGGCAATCAGCCCTGCTGCTGGGCCGCCTTGATGACGTCGTCATAGCTGGCCTTCGTCTCTTTAACTTTGGCCTGATCCATAACAAAGTCAACCACCGTATCTTCCAGTACCACAGACTCAATCTGGGCCTTCTGGTCCGGATTGTTAGTGAAGTGGCTTACTACCTCTTCCGGATCCTCATAAGTAGAGGCAATCTCACGGATTTTCTCATCTACCTTTTCGTCGTCGGCTTTCAGATCGTTGGCCTTGACGATTTCCTGGAACAGCAGACCAGTCTTGACGCGACGGGTAGCCTGATCCTGGAAGATTTCCTTCGGCAGCTGCTGGGGGTCCATCTGACCACCAAAGCGCTGAACCGTATCGTGACGCAGACGGTCGATCTCCTGATCAATCAACGCCTGAGGCAGCTCGATGTCATTGGTTTCCAGCAGCCCGTTAACCACATCATTCTTCACTTTCGCCGACATGGCCTGACGAAGTTCCCGCTCCATGTTCTTCTTCACTTCTTCACGGAACGCTTCTTCGGAGTCAGCCTCAATGCCAAAGCGCTGGAAGAACTCCTCGTTCAGCTCGGGCAGCTGAGGCTCTTCTACCTTCTTGACGCTGATTTCGAACTTGGCAGGCTTACCCTTCAGATCCTCGCTGTGGTAGTCCTCGGGAAAAGTTACTTCAATCTCGATGTCTTCACCGGCCTTGGCGCCGACAATGCCCTTTTCAAAACCGGGAATCATCTGGCCAGA
>JAJUHY010000007.1 GCA_029265735.1 Marinobacter segnicrescens
GGCGAACATATCCGGCTCAGATGCCCCGCGAATCAGCTGATAACGACCAGGGGCAACCGGTGGGCTGATACCAGGCGGTGAAGCTGGTAAAGAAAACGCGTAGGCTGCGTGATCAAAGCGCGCCTGCTTTTCCAGTGCAAAGCGCGTTACGCCCCAGAACCAGCGCCCAAGCTTGTCGAGTCGTGCCTCTGCCTCGTCCAGCTTGAGCTTGAGACGGTCGTGGACATCCTCGTCAAAGGTCTCCAGTAGTTGGCTCTGGGTTTCCTTGATGCGGTCATTGATTGCATCCTCCAGCTCCGCCTGTAGCGCATTGAAGGCCTGCTCAATTTCATCAGGATGGCGGCAGGTTTCATAAATGGTGAGTATTCGTTTCTCGAAATCTATCCCGCTTTCGATGCGCCCCAGCACTTCATCGGAGGCGCCAAACACGCCGGAGAACAGGTTGAATTTCTCCGAGAGCAATTCCAGTACACGCTGATCCGCCTGGTTGCGCGGATTGAGAACGTTGATCACTACCACGTCGTATTTCTGCCCGTAGCGATGGCAGCGACCGATTCGCTGCTCCACTCGCTGGGGGTTCCATGGGAGATCATAGTTGATCAACAGCGCGCAGAACTGAAGGTTGACCCCTTCTGCGGCTGCTTCAGTGGCAATCATTATATCGGCGCCACTACCATCGTCCTTCCGGAAGTGATCAATGAGGGCCGTGCGGCGATCAACCTGTGGCGAGCCAGTTACACGATCCGTACCCTGGTGTTCGATCAGCCACTGCTGGTAGATGACGGTGGTATCCGGATGGTTATTGGTGCCACTAAAGAGGACGAGCTTGTCCTCATAGCCATTTGCAGCCAGAAATTGGTACAGATATTCCTGGGTGCGTTTTGACTCGGTAAAGATGATGGCCTTGCGCGGCGCACCCAGCTCAGCCATGTTGCTGAACCCAAGCTGCAATGCGGTCAACAGTGCTTGCGCCTTGGTGTCACAGTCTAAACCCTGCGCAAGCTCAATGATGCTGTCCAGCTCAGCAAGCTCCATCTGAATGACTTGCTTCTTTTGCTCAGGATTCAGCGGCGCGGAAGCATCTGCACTCAAGCAGCTTGGGCTGGCCTCATTTACGCTCAGATCGCTTTCAGGCTCGTCCTCTTCCAGATAGTCTGTTTCAAGATCATCTTCGGCTATCCACTGCTCCAACAGGTTCTGTTTTTCAGCGGCGGCCTCGTCGGCCAGCATTTGCTCCAGCCGTGCACGGATGGTCATCAAGGTGCCTAGAATGGCAGGCGTACTGGAGGCCAGCAGTTTGCGGAGTATCAGGCCAGTCAGATGCCGTTGACGCTTAGGTAGTGCGAAGGATTCTTCACGTGCCAGGAAAGCCGACACCCGCTCATAGAGAGCCTGCTCTTCATCAGTCGGACTGAAAGGCTGCGTCAGGGCCTTACGCTCGGTGTACTGAATGTACTCCAGCACATCCTTGCGCAGAGTTCGCTGGGTAAACCCGGACAGTCGCCCGCGCAGCTCCTCCAACCCATCCGGATTGTTCAGGTACTGCTTACGAAAGGCTTTGTCATCGCCAAACAGGTGCTCATCAATCAGGGTGGAAAGCCCATACAGCTCCATCAAGGAGTTCTGTAGTGGCGTAGCCGTGAGCAGCAGTTTTTTTCTGCCTTCCAAAGCACGCCGCAGCGCCTGACCGGTGCGATTGCTCTGGCGGTGCGCATTGCGCAATTTGTGCGCCTCATCAATCACCACCACATCCCAGGCCACAGCACGCAGCTCTGCCTCCATTCGCGCTGCAAACTGGTACGACATGATGACGACGGACTTGCCGCTTATGCTCTGGAGTGTCTCCAGTGCGCTGCCCGCAGCCTGTTTACGCAGAGCCACCGCATCCAGCACTGTGGCTGGTACGGCAAATTTTTCCATCAGCTCCTGTGCCCACTGTTTACGCAGGCTGGCAGGGGCAATGATCAGCAGCTTGCGGCGACGCTCTGCCCAGAGCTGGCATATGACCAGCGCGGCCTCAATCGTTTTGCCCAAGCCGACTTCGTCGGCAAGCAGAACCCCTTGCTGCAACGGGTTGCGCAAGGCAAAGAGCGCAGCCTCGATCTGATGAGGGTTCAGATCGACACTCGCATCAAACAAGGACTGAGATAAGCGGTCTACGCCATCGGCCGCATGCCTGCGTGTCAGTTCGTGGGCGTAGTATTTGGCGTGATATGCGGTGATCAACAACGACTCCTTGGCACGAAGCTCCATTGGCGCATCCATACGCACATGCGTCGGAGTATAAAGCCCCCGGCCAGGCGATTAGTCAAGGCAATCGGTCGCTAACATTGATTCTGTATCAGGTCTACTGTCAGTGAGCAGAAATGGCCAACATGTGACTCTTGGCAACAATCTGGAGCGCCGCTAGACGTTGCCGGCGATAGCGTCCTGCTCTCAAAGGTCAGGTGTTTCTCACCTTCCAGTTCAGCAGCAGCGGTTTCAGCCTCGCCTTAATCACGCTAAGTATCAATTAAATTCATGACGTGATAGTGGGCATAGCTGTGTTAACAGTCAAGACCATGCTCCACCTTTCAGTTTGACCACTACACTCACTCAAGCTAGCAAGGCAACCAGTCACATACCCTGCTTTTCCACTGGAGCGGGTGAAGGGAATCGAACCCTCGTCTTAAGCTTGGGAAGCTTCTGCTCTACCATTGAGCTACACCCGCGCAAGCCTCAATATATGCAGGCGCGCGAAAGCGCACAATACCCACCAGGTTACGATCGAAAACACCGTCACATTTCTCAGGGCGGTGCCGGTGCTCGTTGTAGAAGCTGACTGGAGAATGCATGGACCACTACCTGATACTGATTATCGCAGCGATGCTCGTGATGAGCATTTTGCTCAGCCAGCTCTCCAGCCGCGTGGGTATGCCCGTACTTCTGATCTTTCTCGCAGTGGGAATGCTCATGGGGGAAGACGGCGCTGGCGGTATCCGGTTTGATGACTTCAACCTGGGCTTTGTGGTTGCCAACCTGGCTCTGGCGGTCATTCTGCTGGACGGCGGCATGCGCACCCGGGCGGCCACCTTTCGGGTCGCGCTGAAGCCAGCCTTACTGTTGGCGACCATCGGCGTTTTCATTACCGCGGTACTCGCCGGCCTGTGCGCCTGGCTGGTGTTTGACCTGCACTGGATGGTTGCGCTGCTGATTGGCTCGATCATTTCTTCTACCGACGCCGCCGCTGTCTTCTCGCTACTGCAAGGCCGGGGTCTGAACCTGAACGAACGGGTCAGTGCCACCCTGGAAATCGAGTCGGGCAGTAACGATCCCATGGCGATATTCCTCACCCTGATGCTCGTCAGCATGCTGAGTGCCGGCGGTGCATCGTCCATCGTCGACGGCCTGATCATGCTGGTGATGCAGTTCGGCATCGGCTCGATCACCGGTGTGCTCGGAGGGTTCGCCATCGCCCTGCTGTCCAACAAGGTCAGGCTCACCGCATCATTTTATCCTTTGATGGTGGGGGGAGCCGGGCTGTGCGTGTTTGCAGGTACCAACATTCTTGGCGGTAGTGGCTTCCTGGCCATCTACCTCGCCGGCGTTGTAGTGGGGAACCGGCCGGTGCGGATGTTGCCGACAATCCTGCAGGTCCATGATGGTCTCGCCTGGCTGGCGCAGCTCTGTCTGTTCCTGATGCTCGGCCTGCTGGTGAGTCCGTCAGAACTGGTGCCGCTGATGGGCGGCGGCCTGATCTTCTCGCTGGCGCTCATTTTTATCATCCGGCCGGTAGCAGTACTCAGCGTGATCTGGCCGTTTGGCTTCAACAAACGGGAACTGCTGTACATCTGCTGGGTCGGCCTGCGGGGGGCCGTGCCAATCGTGCTGGCGCTGTTTCCGATCATGGCCGGGCTGCCAGAAGCCCGGGACCTGTTCCATATCGCGTTCTTCGTAGTGCTGGTGTCGCTACTGGTTCAGGGCACCTCTCTGGCGCCCCTGGCCCGAAGACTCGGACTGGAAGTGCCGGCGGCCAAGGAGCCCTACCGGCGCTTTCCGCTGGACGTTCCCGCCACCGGCGACCATGAGCTCATGCTGTTCCCCCTGAGGGACGACCGCTGGGATGACCCGCGCCCGCTGCACCAGATACAGCTCCCCGAAAACACCTCTGTAGCGGGTGTGTTCCGCAACCATCGCTGCCTGGCGCCGAACCCCGAGCTGATCGTATCCCGGGGGGATGTGGTCGCCGTGTTTGCGGTCCCGGACGCCCTGCCCGACCTGAGTCAGACCCTGTCGGACAAGCCTGCGGCCGGCCCGCTGACAGAACGTACCTTCTTCGGTGACTTTGTTCTTAACGGCGATGCGCTGTTAGGGGATGTGGAGCAGGTTTATGGCATCGAATTCGACGAACTGCCGCCGGAGCTATCGCTTGCCGAATGCTTTGCGCGCCGTACCAAGGGTCACCCGGTGGTTGGGGACAAGGTAATCCTGGGGCCCGTGGTACTGGTGGCGAGAGCCACCGAGTCCGACCAGGTGACCAAGGTGGGCCTCAAGATGGTCGACGTCTGAGTCCGGAACAGATGACATTGCTGCATGTTGTGGATGTGACCACAAATATTACCTACGCGTAATATCAACATTGTGCTATAACTTGGCGAAATTATGACCACTCCATTTGAAGTCCGATCGCCAATGAAAGACAGAGCCCTTTTCCGGCCCCGCCAGCTCATGCTTGCCCTGCTGCTGATCTTCACCAGCGCCGCAGCCAGTGCCGAGTTACGCACGCTGGCTTATGCCGAGCCGCAGCCCACCAGAAATCTGATCGGCAAGGTCAGCGAGCTGGTGGTTCATAAGGAAGAGCGCCGGCTTTATCTGATGTCCGGCGGACGGGTGGTTCGCGATTACCGCATCTCTCTCGGCAAAACCCCTGAAGGACATAAGCTTTACGAGGGAGACAGCCGCACGCCGGAAGGCAGCTACGTTATCGATATGCGTAACCCCAACAGCGAGTTCTACAAGTCGATCCGCATTTCATATCCCAATCCACGGGACCGTCGTCGGGCTGAGGCCTGGGGGCTCAGCCCCGGCGGTAATATCATGATTCATGGTCTGCCCAACAAGGCAGGTGACATGGCGTTTGCCTACAAGGGGCTGGACTGGACAGACGGCTGTATTGCCGTAACCAACGAGGAAATGGACGAAATCTGGCAACTGGTCGAGGTTGGAACGCCAATCCGCATCCTTCCCTGAAACTTCAAAAATACGTGAATATTCAAAAAGTTCCTGTCAGCGGACTTACGTTTACGTAATTACCTAAGAAGTTTTACCTATCCCGAGTTAACATTCTTATCCGTAGTGTTTTACACTGTTACCGAATCCGGCGGTAGCACCGCCGGACATGATCTAACAGGATGTTATTTATCCAGAACTTCTGCACCACAGGAAGTATAACGACCAATAAGGGGATTTAAGACATGCGTAAGTTGACGATCGCAGGGTTTGCACTGGCTACCGTTCTGACTGCCGGCTGTGCCACCACTGACAAAGCGGCTATCGACGAGGCGAAAGCCACTGCCAGCTCCGCTGAGCAGACTGCAAGCAATGCCCTGAGCACTGCCAACAACGCTGACCGTAAGGCAAACACTGCCCTGCGTCGCGCAGAGCAGGCTCTGGCAGAAGCCAAGAAAGCCCAGCAGTCCGCAGACGAAGCTAACGAGCGCGCTGCTCGCATGCTGCAGCGTTCCAGCCAGAAGTAAGGTTGGATCAATGCGAAAAAGGCCGGCAAATGCCGGCCTTTTTTATGAGCGCAAGCCCGGCTGTCGACTAGCCCAGGCTCTCCGGGGGCGTGGGCGAACCAGGTTCTGGGCCCTTTTCTTTCCCAGGCACGACCACTTTCTTCATAAAGGTTTCCATAATATCCATCGGTAAAGGGAACACGATGGTTGATGAATTATTGGTGCTCATGTCGGAAAGAGTCTGCAGATACCGAAGCTGCATGGCTCCGGCATTGCTGGACATCACCCGTGCCGCTTCTACCAGCTTCTCGGACGCTTGCAGTTCACCTTCCGCGTGGATGACCTTGGCCCGACGTTCCCGCTCCGCTTCCGCCTGACGAGCGATGGCACGGATCATGGACTCGTTCAGATCGATATGCTTGATTTCAACATTCACTACCTTGATACCCCAGCCTTCGGTCTGGGTATCGATGATCTCCTGAATATCCGCATTGAGCTTGTCACGTTCGGACAGCATTTCGTCCAGATCATGCTTGCCCAGCACGGATCGTAGCGTGGTCTGGGAAAGCTGGCTGGTGGCCGCGCTGTAGTCTTCCACCTGCAGGATGGCCCGTTCCGGGTCAACCACCCGGAAATACAGCACGGCGTTGACCCTAACTGTCACGTTATCCCGTGAGATCACGTCCTGGCTCGGCACGTCCATGGTGATCACCCGCAAATCCACTCGCACCACCTGCTGAATCCCGGGAATGACCAGAATCAGGCCCGGGCCCTTGACGCCCTGAAAGCGGCCGAGGAAAAAGACCACACCCCGTTCGTATTCCGGCAGTATCCGGATCGCCGATCCGATGATGAGTAGCAGCACCACCAGCGGCGCAATCCATGGAATCATATCCCCGGTCATAAAACCTCCTTTCGACCCGCGCCCGTCGGATCCGGTCTGACGGTCACGGTCAGACCCCGCCGCGACTGTACGCGTAATTGTTGTTCAGCGAGGATAGCTTCGTGACTGATGGCATGCCAGCGCTCACCCGCAAGCTGCACATAACCACGGTAAACGTTGCCATCAGGCTGAAAGTCACTCAGTGCCTGACAGGGCTCACCCACCATGCGCTCGGTGCCTGTTGCCGGGGGCTTCCGTCTGAGCCCCATAAACCGGGTGACGGTCCAGAGCATAAAGCCACCGGCCACCGTCGCCGTTCCGCCGATGGCCGGCAGCGATATCTGCCGGTGGGATCCGTCCATCAGGATCACAGAGCCCAGGACAAACGCTACGATACCCCCAACACCCAGCATGCCAAAGCTGGGCATGAACGCTTCCCCGACGATAAACGCCAGGCCCAGCAGAATCAACGCCAGCCCGGCATAATTGACAGACAGTACCTGAAACGCAAAGAGTGCCAACACCAGACATATGGCACCGATCACGCCGGGATACATTGCACCGGGGTTGGCAAGCTCAAAAATGATGCCGTAGAAGCCTATGATCATCAGAAAGTAGGCAATGTTCGGGTCGGTAATCACGGTCAGCAGGCGGGTTCGCCAGTCCGGTTGCTGGCGCACGGCGGTAAGACCTGCGGTATCGAGCGTGACCGGGCCGGATGCCATGACTACGTCACGACCGTGAATCCTGCTTAAAAGATCATCCAGATCATCCGCAACCACATCAATCACGCCGAGCTCCAGAGCCTCTGCAGCGCTCAGATTGACGGCTTCGCGTACAGCCTGCTCTGCCCAGTCGGCATTGCGACCATGGCGTTCCGCCAGGCTCCGGATATAGCTGACGGCGTCTTCCAGCACTTTGCGCTCCATGGCGGTGCTGTCCTCAGCTCGTGGCGTTGGGGCAGAAGACTCATTGCCGAAGTTTTCCGTCGTCTGGCTGGCGGTCAGACTGCCTCCCATCTGCACGGGAGTTGCAGAGCCCAGGTGGGTGGCCGGAGACATGGCCGCAATATGGCTCCCATAAAGAATATAGGTACCGGCACTGGCAGCTCTGGCGCCAGCTGGCGTTACCCAGGTAACCACCGGAACTTCAGACGCCAGCATGGTTTTAATAAGAGAGCGGGTGGAGCTCATCAGCCCACCCGGTGTATCGAGGCGAACCACCACCAATGCCGCGCCGGTTTCTTCAGCGTCTGCGATGCCCCGGACGAGGTAGTCCACCGTAGCCGGCCCGATGGCGCCGTCAACGGACAACACCAGCACCTGACGCTCAACGGTGGCCTGGGCCAGTGTCCACTGGGCAACGGCAAGCATCAGGCCACACAAAATCAGGCCCAGCCATAGCCCTGCACGTTGGCGGGACATGGTTACCGAACCTGTCTGAACAATCATGGGCAACTCCCTGAGCTATTCAGCCATCCCTGGCCCTGCCATTGCCTCACAAACCGGCGGTCAGAACCAGAGCTGAGGCGATTTCTGGCTCGGTCTCCGGGACGGCAGGCCAGATTCTTCCATGGTCTGGTCCCCATCGTTCGACTCAACGACCTCATCATGACTGGCGACTTGCGTAACCTGTTCGCCAATCATCCGTGGAATGCCGTCGGCCTGCTCAACCGCCTGCTCAACGACCCGACGCTGAATCTCAAGCCCTTTATGTTCCTGCGTATAGGTTTCAAGAGCTTCAGTGACCTGTTGCCAGAGACGCTCCTTTTCCTCTTCAGGATAGCCTTCTTTGGTCCGATGTACTTCCAGCCACAGCTGGCCGTTCCGTAACCCCACCTTGACCGGCTGATGAATTACCTGAACCGGGGTGCCTTTGGGCACTTCCTTAACAAAGCGGGAAATATCATCGTTGTACATGCGGAAACAGCCATGACTGACCTGCATGCCGACGCCGAAGCCCTTGTTGGTCCCGTGAATCAGGTAGCCCTTTTCACTCAGAATCAGCGCGTGGGAACCCAGAGGATTGTCCGGCCCGGGGGGAATCATCCGGGGCAGGTACTCACCACTGGCTTCATACTCTGCCCGGATACTGGCGGGGGGGTACCAGGCTGGCGACTCCAGGCCCATGGTGACGACCGCATCGGTCAGTGGTGACGGATTCTCTTCGGTGCCGACACCCACGGGAAAAACCTGAACACCGTCATCGCGGAAGTAGTACAGACGGTACTCCGCCAGATTGATGACAATGCCCTCCCGGCGGGAATCTGGCAGAACATATTTGCGCGGCAGGGTCACCCGCGTGCCTTCGCCGGGCAACCAGGGGTCAACACCTGGATTGGCCTTCACCAGTTCCAGATAACCGAGGCTGCGCTGGGTTCCGATCTCGGCAAAGGTGTCCTCATACCGGGTTGTAATCATCTGCAACTTACCGGCAAGGTCCCCTTCCAGCGCCCAGACCGGGGAGCGGCTGCGGGAGTCCTCGGACTGTACCGCAGCGTTCTGCCCGGCAGCGGCCGCGCTCTCCTGCACAGAGACCGGCCCGGCTTCACTGCCCGATTGCGCCAGGGCACTGGGAGCCACGCTCCAGACCAGCAGTGCCGACGCCAATGCAATACCGTGTCTCAGGGTATTCGTCATATATGCCTGTTCCCGATCAATAGTCATGGACCCATTATAAAAGCAATGGGACCGGTTACCACCGGCAGTCCATCATAACTGGCTGACCGCCGCAATAACCGTAATTACCGCAAGCAGGACAAACAGCAGGCTGGCAGCGATTCTTGCAGTTGCCAGGGGCAGGCGCTCCATCAGCCAGCGGCCTGCCAGAATCACCGGAATATTTGCCAACAACATGCCAATGGTGGAGCCTGTGATGACCCAGAAGGTGGCATCAAAGCGCGCCGCCAGCACCACGGTGGCGATCTGCGTCTTGTCGCCCATTTCGGCCAGAAAGAACATGATCGTGGTTGCCAGAAATGCTCCCAGCCCCAGCAGACGTGACTCACCACAGTCGTCCTTGTCCGGAAACAGCAACCAGAGCGCAATCGCGATAAAACTCACGGCCACCAGCCAGGGCACCCACGCCGGCGGCAGCCAGCTGGCCACCCACGCACCCAACAGCGCAGACAAGCCGTGGTTTACCAGGGTCGCAAGGGTAATCCCAAGAATAATAAGGGCATGGCGATGAAAGCGGGTAACCAGGAAGAGCGACAACAGCTGGGTTTTATCCCCAATTTCAGCGATAAACACTGAGGCCGTAGAGGCGAGAAAAGCATCCATAGCTTGAATACGTCCCGGGCGGAGCATGAAGACAAGAGGAACGACCACCCTCCGCCCACGGAGGTGGTTGTTCCCCAGGTCTTGCCAGTTCCGCCTGCGCACGCCGGAGCGTTCGCAATATCACAGAACGTGATGGCCACGGAGATGAGCTCCGATTATGTTGACCACCACCCGCAGCAAATCCATCGCTGCGGCGACTACTCCCCTGAAGGAGCCGCAATCATAAGGGGCCGGCAGCAAGAACTCAACCCCACAACCGTACCGCTATCTTTTAAGCTCGGCGGCGTTGTCCATGACCCGGTCAAAAACGTCCAGCGCAACGGCCAGGTCCTTGTCATCAATGCCCTTGAGCAGCTCCTCACGGAGGATATTGCCGCGTTCGTTGAGATCGTTCATAAACCGCTCGCCAGCACTGGTCAGGTACAGTCTGCGGGCGCGCCGGTCCCGCTTACAGGGTCGCCGCTCGATCAGGGACTGCTCTTCCAGGCTGTCCAGCAGGCGCACCAGGGTCGGGTTTTCAATGGCCTTCAGATGCGCCAGCTCACGTTGCGTCAGGCCTTCACCGCCCCGCTGCAGGTAGACCATGGTCGACCAGCGCGCCTGGGTTACGCCCAGGTCCTTGAGCCGCTCGTCCAACAGCTTGCGCCAGCGCCGGGTTACCCGGGCCTGAGCAAAGGGAAACTGTTCCCGGGAGGTTTGTGAGTCCATATTGCTGTCCTTTTACCGATGATTCAGCAATAGTAAGCTAATCATTGAGACGAGCACAAGTTACACATCGATCAGGTTCGCTCAGGCTCCATATGCATTCTGCAACTTCATGCTGAGGCTCGCTCCGCTTCTTCGGCTTCAGCCTCGGGAGAAGGGTGAAACTCCTCGTTACGGGGGTCGATTTCAGCAAGTACCGCTGAGGCTTCCGGCATGGCGGCCACGTAGTGTTCCTGGTCTTCCACCGGAACATCCGGTGTGCGGTGGATCCGGTAGCTGGTGGCTACCGCCATCAGGGCCAGGAATACAGCACTTCCCCAGAACAGCCCTGCCGGCCCAAGTACATCCATCATTGCTGCCAGGGTCACCGGGCCGATAACGCTGCCTATGCCATAACTGAGCAGCAGGGTTGCGCTGGCCGCAACAATCCGATGGGACTCCATACGGTCATTAGTGATGGCGACAGCGATGGGATACATGGTGGCGGACAGACCCGTAAAGAGGCCGACCAGCACCATAAGCAGAATCAGATTGTTACTGCCGACGATCGCCACGGCCACCGCGGTCACCGCTGCGCAAACCGATACCAGGAACATGACCCGGCGACGATCAAAGCGGTCACAGAGACGCCCCAGCGGCCAGGCCATCAGCATTGCGGCCACGATGGCCGCCGCCATAAAGAATGAGGTGCGCGCCACATCCAGCCCGGCCAAAGTGGCATAGACCGGCCCCAGGGCGTAAAACCCGCCGATCAGCAGGCCGGAGATCAGGGCACCGGCCACGCCAGTAAAGGATTCCCGGGCCAGATTCACAATCGACATGCGCTCAGCAGTTTCGATGAAAGGGGCTTCCATCCGGGTCAGCGACAAGGGGATCAGCGCCAGGGTCAGCAGGATGGCAGCCAGTGTGAACGGCATAAAGCTGGACGGATCCCCAAGGTTCACCACCAGTTGTCCACCTGCCGCCGCGCTGTAGAAAACAATCTGGTAGACCGCAAACAGGGCGCCCCGGTTACTGTTGGTCGCGCGGCTGCTGAACCAGCTTTCAATCACCACCATCACGCCGGCAATGCTGAAACCGGAAAGCCCGCGCAGGAACGCCCACATAATGGTCGTCATCCACAGCGGATAGGCCAGTGCCGCCACCGCTGCCATGGCGGCAAACACGGCGAACGCGCGGATATGACCGACCCGGGCAATAATGCGCTGCACATAGAGCGTACCGAGCACGAAACCGACCGAGTAACAGACCAACACCCAGCCAATCACCGAAGGATTGACGTCTTCGATACTCAACCGGATACCGAGCAGCGTCGTCAGGAATGCGTTGCCGCTGATCAGCAGGACAATACTGATGATCAACGCCGACAGGGACGTCACCATTCGGGTCATACATTGTCTCCGGAAGCGCTACAGGACGGGGTCAAAGCCCCGTATTTGTGAATGGTCAGTGAGCTAACAGACAGCAAACTTGATTTAAGCAGTCAAGGGCCGCAAGAGCCATTACGCAGTTGCCG
Source organism: Marinobacter segnicrescens (assembly GCA_029265735.1). Classification (GTDB taxonomy): domain Bacteria; phylum Pseudomonadota; class Gammaproteobacteria; order Pseudomonadales; family Oleiphilaceae; genus Marinobacter; species Marinobacter segnicrescens_A. The sequence continues at coordinate 12,100 of JAJUHY010000007.1, forward strand.
AAACCACTCCTGATTGAACAGAAAAACACCGCTGCAAGTCGCGCCACCACTGCGTTTCACAAAATTTTACATTAATCGCCCGTAACACACTGACCCATGGTAATGCTGATAACATCGGTCGGGTGATCATGGATCGGTCGCTGTCGACCAGACCTCTTTTAGCCATCACCAAGAGCCCGACATTATGAAAAAAACGGAATGGCCCATTCGCTGGGACCTGCTGCTGCGTTATCGTCTTATAGAAATTGTTGCCCTCTGGGAAGGTCGCCTGACAACCAATCATATCTGCCACGGCTTCGGTATCGGCCGGCAGCAGGCTTCCAAGGACATCAATACCTATCTGCGGGAACTGGCCCCCGGCAATCTGGTTTATGACAGGCATCTGAAAGGTTACGTCCCGGCTCCGGATTTCCAGCCCGTGGTGACCCGGGGTGAACCTGAAGAATATCTGGAGCTGGCCTGTCGGCATCAGTCACTCAGCAACTGCTTCGAAAACCTTGATATCGGACTGCCAGACAGCTGCGTGGTGCGGGCCCCCTGTGGTCAGGCCAGTCCAGAGGTGACCCGTGCGGTGGTAACCGCATGCCGGCAAAAGCGCAGACTGGAAGCGCGTTATCTGACTCTGGACAATCCCGATGGTGAATCGGTAGTGCTTGAGCCCCACACCCTGGTCATGACCGGGCAAAGCTGGCACGTGCGTGCCTGGGATGAACGGCGTCAGGCGTTTGGTGATTACCGCCTCAGTCGCCTGACCGGTCAGGTGCGTGTGATCCGCGACAAATCCCGTCATCGGGAAGAGCATGACGAACGCTGGAACCGGGTGATCAGCCTCAAGCTGCAACCTGCGGCCGGTCTTGACGCAGCCGCCCGTCGCCTGGTGTGCGCTGACTTTGGCATTGACGACGGCCCTCTGGAAATACGTTGTCGTGAAGCGATGGTGCCCTGGCTGCTGCCAATGCTCGGTGTGTCTGTGGGCGGTCGCGAGGATGATGTTCAGGACCGCCAGCTGGAGCTCACCAACGAAGACGCCCTGCCTGCCTGGCTGAAGGCTTCCGAACGGCGCCGGCCCACCACTCCGCTGCGCGATACCGTCTGATTTCCTGGCGTCGCCTGGGGCGCAACCCGGGCGTCGTCGGCCCGTAGCAGGTTATACTCCTGGCTCGCTCTCTCCCAAACTGGCGATCAGGTATCTCGCGTGTCCAAAAACCTGGTAGGCCTTGCTCTGCTTACTCTGTCTTTGCCGACCTGGGCCCTGGTCTGCGGCGACTCCCATACACCTATTGCTGCGGTCCAGGGCTCTGGCGAGGCCACTCCAATGAGCGGCCGCACGGTCACTGTGGAAGGCATTATTACCCTGGACGTGCGTCAGCCCGGCGGGTTTCAGGGTTTCTATCTGCAGCAGGCAGCCCACGAACAGGACGCCAACCCTGCCACATCGGAAGCCATCTTGATCCACACCCGAAAAAATAACGGCAAGCCTGGCGACCGGGTGAGGGTAACTGGCAAGGCCGGCGAGTATTACGGCCTGACGTCGTTAAGCCAGGTAAGCTCGGTAAAGGTTTGCGGATCGCCGGGACTGCCCTCGCCCGTAGATTTCCACCCGACCCGCATACCTGCGGATGCACGAGAACCCCTTGAAAGCATGCTGGTGCAGATCAGCCAGCCACTGGTCGTCGTCGACACCTGGAACCTGGCCCGTTATGGAGAGCTTGCGCTGGCTCCAGACCTGCAATGGACGGCCACCCAGATCCGTAAGCCCGCGCCGGGGCTGGAACGGGAATTCCGTCAGCAGGATGAGGTAAGGGTACTGCTCGACGATGGCCAGCGCCGGCAACACCCACGGCCTGTCCCCTGGCCACCAGGAGGATTGGAGCCGGCATCCCCGGTACGGATCGGCGGCCAGGTCAGGGAGTTGATCGGGGTGCTCGATTACCGGTTTGGGCAGTGGCGCCTGCAACCCATCAAGCCCCCCGTATTCGCTCAGACCAGCCCGAGAGAGCCAGCGCCGGATCGCCACCGTGACGCCAACCTGAGAGTTGTGTCGTTAAACCTGAGCAACCTGTTTAACGGCGACGGTCAAGGTAGTGGATTTCCCACGCCCCGGGGTGCCCGTACCGCCAGGGCATTCCAGCAGCAACTGGTTCGACTGACAGCCCAGGTTGGCGCCATGGATCCGGATATCCTGGTGGTCACTGAGCTGGAGAATGATGGTTACGACAGTGATAGCAGCGTGGCCCAGCTCGCTGAGAGACTGGGCCCGGACTGGAACTTTGTCCGTGCAGCAACCGATACCCATAAGGATGCCATCCGCAACGGTCTGCTCTATCGCTCGGGCCGGGTCCGGACGGTTGGTCCGGCTCACCTGATGAACCAGGGAGCATTCCAGCGCTGGCATCGGCCTGCGATCAGCCAGGCATTTGAGCTGATCACCGGCAGTGAACCCATCACGGTGGTCGGCATCCACCTGAAGTCCAAGCGCTGCCAGAGCGCACCATCAGCGCAACGGGACAGGGGCGATGGTCAGGGCTGTTACGCGACAGCGCGAACCGATGCGGCGCGACAACTGGCGGAGCAGTTCCTAAGCGAGGATACCGACAGCCGGGCGGTGTTGCTGGCCGGAGATTTCAATGCCTACGCCGTGGAGGCACCGCTGCAGGCGTTGGCAGATGCCGGTTACCAGGATCTGGTCCGCTCCTTCCATGGTGCCCGCATGGCGACCTTCCGTTACCACGGCCGGCTCGGGACACTGGACTACCACCTGGCGAACCGGACCGCAACAAAGCGGGTACTGGCGAGCCACATCTGGGCGGTGAATGCGGAGGAGCCCCGCATTTTCGCCTACGACGCGCAGCAGGGCCTGGATCTGCCGGAAAATTACGTCTGGCGGGCGTCGGATCACAACCCGGTTATCACCGACCTCAAGCTCAGACGCTGACAGAAGCGGTGCTAGTCAATACCCACAATCTTGTGCATCTGGATGGTCAGACGCCAACGGGGATTCTGCAGACAATAGTCGATTGCCCGGCGGGTATTACTTGTCTTCACCGGGTCCGCTCCACTTTCCGGGATGGCGGGTGACGCCATCGGCGAGAGAAAGTAATGCCGGGCGCGAATGAAGCCAAAGCGTTCCGGGGGTGCCAGGGGCTGAGGGTAGACCAGCTTCAACTCATCGCAGTCATGGATCACCACCTCGGCATCGGCCTTTGGGCTCACGCACAGCCAGTCGATACCGGCCGGTGCGGGCAGGGTGCCGTTGGTCTCGACACCTACCTCAAAACCACGGGCATGCAATGCCTCAATCAGCGGCTCGTCCAGTTGCAGCAGGGGTTCGCCGCCCGTACAGACCACGTAGGGCTTGACCCCTTCGCCCTCGGTATCAGACGGCCACAGCGCGGCGATATGATCCGCCAGCGCTTCTGCTGAGTCGAAGCGGCCTCCGTTCTGACCATCGGTGCCGACAAAATCTGTATCACAGAAGTTACACACCGCGTTCGCCCGGTCCGCCTCCCGGCCATTCCACAGGTTACACTTGCTGAACCGGCAGAAAACTGCCGCGCGGCCTGCCTGCGCACCTTCCCCCTGCAGGGTATAGAAGGCTTCCTTGACCCGGTACATCAGCCGTTGACCTCGTAGGGCAGGGGGTCAGTAACCCCATGGGCGGCGAAGGCTTCCAGGCGTTCGACACAGGAGCCACAAAGCCCGCAGGCCCTGTCACGGCCGTTGTAACAGGTCCAGGTCTGGCTGTAATCAAGCCCCATGGTCAGCCCGTCCGCGAGAATGTCGGTTTTGCTGGCGCGGATGTAGGGCGCCTCAACCCGCACCGGCTCGTAATTGGCGATACGGCTGACTGCGTCCATTTTCTCAACGAATTCCGGCCGGCAGTCCGGGTAGATGGCGTGATCACCACCGTGGGCGCCATACCATACGGCGTCAGCCTCTACGGTTACGGCATAGCCAATGGCCAGGGACAACAGGATCATATTGCGGTTGGGCACCACTGTAGACTTCATGGTTTCTTCTTCGTAGTGGCCCTCAGGAATATCACCACTGCCGGTCAGGGATGAGCCGGCCATCACCTCACCCATGGCCCGGATATCCACTACTTTATGAGGCACCCCCAGCAGCTGACAGACAGCCGCGGCAACTTCCAGCTCACGCACATGGCGCTGGCCGTAATTAA
>JAJUHY010000114.1 GCA_029265735.1 Marinobacter segnicrescens
CGATACCAGCCGTGCGCACAATATTGCCCTTGGACTTGGGCACATCCACTTCGTTCAGGGCTTCCTTGAGCTGGGCTCGTTCCTCACCCTCAATACGGCGTGAAATACCGCCGGCACGGGGGTTGTTGGGCATCAGCACAAGATAGCGGCCTGCCAGGGAGATGAACGAGGTCAGGGCCGCGCCCTTGTTGCCGCGCTCCTCCTTGTCTACCTGGACGATAATCTCCTGGCCTTCAGAGACTGCGTCCTTGATGTTGATCTTGCCTTCGATCTGACCGGGAGCCTTGCGGAAATAGTCCCGGGAAATTTCCTTCAGCGGCAGAAAGCCGTGGCGTTCAGCGCCAAAATCAACGAAAGCAGCTTCGAGACTGGGTTCAACGCGGGTGATCCGGCCCTTGTAGATATTGGCTTTTTTCTGTTCCCGGGTGGAAGATTCGATATCGAGGTCAAACAGGCGCTGGCCATCGACCAGCGCGACGCGCAACTCGTCAGGGTGAGTTGCATTGATGAGCATTCTTTTCATGGAAAAGACGATTCCTGTCGTTAGTTAGACAGGAAACCGCGGGTCTTCACGAAGCGCAGCTCCAGCAGCCGGAAGGCCCGGCGCCAGGGGATCAGACCATGAAGGCCGGTCGGTATCCCGGTCCCTTCAGGCCACTGCATACGCTCGTCCTGTTACCAGACAGGGAAGGGCGGTATGAAGTCAGTCTCTGTGGACACATGCTACTTGTCTTTTGGTTCACACGGGTGCCTGGGTCTCACGTCGTATTGGTTAGCTGACGGCCCGGCCCTGCGTGGTGATAAAAATCTTCGCGTTACCCGCAGGGTTTCCTGCGTGGTTACTGTCATTTTAAAGCCCGGTCTTAACCTGTGACATTCCGATTACCTGATTCTGGTAACGGAGCAGGTGGCCTGCCTTGTGTGGCGCGCACTTCGGGCCTGGTATTGCCAAATACCCCGACCGACGGATTGGCTGGTCGGCCAGGTTGCGGATATGGCTCTGCCTGCGGCACTTGCCGGGCGATTACCCATCCGGATTGCTCTGTCTGCTTCTGCCGTGTCGGCTGCCCCTCAGGTCATCCTGCTGTCAGGGTTCGGGCATTCAAACTCCCGGCCAGTCTCTGTATACTTCCACCGCTCTGGAATCGCTCCGGCGATCGGTGAGCTGGCCAGACCGTAGACATACGGAAAAGCTTGCCGGAATATAGCAGCAAAGCCCCGTACCATCAATCCCGCATTCGTCAGGACACGGCCTTTCCAATGGTGTCATCAAAACCCAGCCAGTCGGGGCGTTCCCGGCACTCCTCCGGACCTTCCGGCAGTTCCGCCGGTGTACAGTGGATCACGGTTGAGCCGGATATGGCGGGTCAGCGTCTGGATAACTTCCTGATGGCGCGCCTGAGGGGGGTACCCAAGGGCAAAATCTACAGTATCGTTCGCAAGGGTGAGGTGCGGGTTAACAAAGGCCGTGCGCGCCCGGACACCCGGCTGGCAGCAGGGGACGAAGTGCGGATACCACCGGTGGTCCGGCCCCAGAAGCCGGTCAGCGCTATCCCGGGCGACCGGGTGCAGGCGGTGATGGAAAACGCCGTAGTGTTTGAGAACGACGACCTGCTGGTGGTCAACAAACCCTCGGGTATTGCGGTTCATGGCGGGAGCGGTCTCAGTTTCGGGCTGATCGAAGTGTTGCGTGCTGCCCGCCCTGAGGCGCGCTTTCTGGAGCTGGTGCATCGCCTTGACCGGGATACTTCCGGGCTGGTGATGATCGCCCGTAAACGTTCTGCGCTGCGTTTTCTGCAGGATGAGCTGCGTCAGCGCCAGGTGCGCAAGTACTACCATGCACTGGTCAGTGGTCACTGGCCGGCGTCTGTCCGGGAGGTAACGGAACCCCTGCTGCGCTACGAAATGCCAAACGGTGAGCGCCGGGTGAAAGTGTCTCCGGAAGGCAAGGCGTCACTGACCCGTTACCGCGTACTGGACACCTGGCCGGGGTACTCTCTGGTGGAGGCGTCACCGGTGACTGGTCGTACCCATCAGATCCGGGTTCACTGTGCCTGTACCGGGCACCCGATCGCCGGTGATGACAAGTACATGGATGCCGCGGGCCAGCGGGCGTTCCGGCATATGGGTGGTAACCGGCTGATGCTGCATGCCAGGGCGCTGGAATTCCGCTTGCCGGGTGGGGATGAGTGGCTGCAGGTCGAGGCCCCGTATGATGAGGCCTTCAGTCAGGTGTTAAAAACACTGACCCGGTAACGGCTGTTCGGTGATGTTGTCAGGAGAGCGGTGTCGATGAGCTATAAGGTTGTGATCTTCGACTGGGACGGGACGCTGGTGGATTCGGTGGAGCATATTGCCAGCAGCCTGCATCAGGCATCTGTTGAGCTGGGTTTTCCGGCCCGGGAGCGGGAGGCCTACCGGGATATTATCGGCCTGGGCCTGATGGAAGCCCTGCAGGCCCTGTATCCGGAAGCATCGCCACCGGAGCTGGAGGCCATCCGGGAAGGTTATGCCCGCTATTTCTTTGCCCGGAAGACTACCCCTCAGAGCGTGTTCGAGGGTATGGCGGAGGTGGTTGCAGATCTTAAGAAGGACAATCGACGGGTGGCTGTGGCCACCGGCAAGAGCCGGCGCGGTCTGGACCCTGCGCTGATTTCCAGCGGGCTCGGGTCGTACTTTGACGTGACCCGATGCGCTGATGAGACCCGGTCCAAGCCGGATCCAAAAATGCTTGTTGAAATTCTTGAGTACTTTGATGCAGATCCGGCAGAGGCCGTAATGATCGGTGATACTCGCTACGATCTGGATATGGCTCAGCGAATTGCCATGCCAGCGATAGGCGTGGAGTGGGGCGTTCACGGGCGGGAGGAGTTGGGCAGGTACGCTCCGGTTTGTGTGGCCGGCAGCGTTGATGAACTGCGTGGCGCACTGGGTCTGTAAACCATCTTTTGCGTCAGTTGAAATCAGAACACCAAGCGGAGAGTAGTGCATGACTGACTGGGATACATCAGGAAACTGGAACGATCCGCCCCGACCCAGGGAGGAGCCCAGACCGGCTCGCAGCGGGCCAGCAACCCCCGCGACGACGGATTCTGTGGTGCTGGAAAAACTGGTCGGCGCACTAACCGCTGAGCAGCGCCGCAGCCGTCGCTGGGGCATCTTTTTCAAGCTTCTGACCTTTGTTTACCTGATCGCCCTCCTGTTCCTGTTCAAGGTTCCGCTGGGAGGCGGTCTCGACACCAGTCGCGCGACCGAGCATACCGCCGTGGTAGAGGTGAACGGAGCCATTGTTGCTGATACCCATGCCAGCGCGGATAACCTTGTCGGTGCCTTGCGCCGTGCCTTTGAGGCGGAGAATGCCCGGGCGGTGGTGCTGCGAATCAACAGTCCTGGTGGAAGCCCGGTACAGGCAGGGTATGTCTATGATGAGATTATGCGCCTGCGGGAAGAGAACCCCGGCAAGAAGGTCTACGCGGTAATCAGCGATATCGGTGCATCTGGTGCCTACTATATTGCGGCAGCTGCCGACGAGATCTATGCCAACCGGGCCAGCCTGGTAGGTTCCATCGGGGTGGTTTCCGGTGGCTTTGGTTTTACCGGGCTCATGGACAAGGCGGGGATTGAGCGCCGGCTGTATACCGCCGGTGAGAACAAGGCCTTCCTGGATCCCTTCTCACCGGAAGAGCCGGCGGAGGTGGCGTTCTGGGAGGACGTACTGGAAAACACCCACGCTCAGTTTGTGGAGCATGTTCGCCAAGGGCGGGGGGATCGTCTCGCCGACGATCAGCGCCTGTACAGCGGTCTGATCTGGACCGGCGAGCAGGCGCTGGAACTGGGTCTGGTGGATGGTCTTGGCAGTACTTCCTGGGTGGCGAGAGAGCTGGTTGGTGCCGAACAGATCGTCGATTACACCCCGCAGCCATCGCCACTGCGGCAGTTTACTGACGCGCTGGGCGTTTCCATTGTCAGCGCACTGCAGACAGTATGGCTCGAAGGTCGTTATGAACTGCGCTGATGGGCGAGCACATTAATTCCTCGTGCCCGTAGTTCATCGATAAGGGCAATGAGGGGCAGGCCCACCAGAGTGTTGGGGTCGCGCCCCTCAAGGCGGTCGAACAGGACAATTCCGAGGCCTTCCATGCGAAAGCTGCCGGCGCAGTGATAGGGCTGTTCGATCCTGAGGTACTGGTCGATTTCCTGGTCCGAGAGCGTCCGGAAATGGACAACGAATGGCTCGCAGAGACTCGTGGTGTGTCCGGACCGGCTGTCATGCAGAGCCAGCCCGGTATAAAAGGTGACCGCCCGCCCGCTGCAGCGGGCGAGCTGCTGGCAGGCATTCTGATGATTACCGGGTTTGCCGAGTATGGTTTTGCCAGTGTTGCTATCATCAAGGGCCGCAGCCTGATCCGAGCCGATAATCAGGTGTTGTGGAAAACGGTCAGCGAGGGCTTCTGCCTTCGCCCGGGCCAGCCGCTCCACCAGGTCCGACGCCGACTCGCCCGGTAAAGGCGACTCGTCGACATCCGGTGAGGCGCACTGGAACGGCAGGCCAAGACGTTGCAGCAGGTTCTTCCGCCAGGGGGAAGAGGATGCCAGCACGAGAGGTGGCAGCGGGAGCATAGGTTAAACGGTCCATATGGGCATTTTCCGTGATTATGCCCCGTTGCTGGTGTTGAAATGAAGGAATTCTTTGACAGGGCGCCCTTGCGCCCCTAGAATTGCGCGCCTATGTCAAACGCCGAATTACCCAGGTCTGTAGACCCACACCGCGTGGCGGAAGCAGGAGCTGAACAGACGGGCACCGTTCCGCTGATCCGGCTGAAGCGTTTTCAGTCGGCCGTGCTGTCTGTTCCTGAAACCGGTACCTGTCGGGTACGTCTGGTGTTCAGCAGGGACAGCCAGCGTCGCCGTATTGTGCAGGGCAGCCTGGAAGCGGAAGTCGAGCTCCAGTGTCAGCGTTGTCTTGGTGGCATGATGGCATTGGTGTCGTCTTCTTTTGAGCTCGGGATTGTTTCGAGCGATGAGCAGGCCAGACAGCTGCCGTCGGAGCTGGAGCCTTTTGTTGCCGGGGAAGACTCTGCTGACCTCTGGACTCTGGTAGAAGACGAGTTATTGCTGGCGCTACCTGCGTATCCGCTCCACGAGCGGGCAGACTGCCCGGCGACATCAGAGCTGGAGGCGTTGGAGCCGGGCTCGGATGAGGTTGGTCACGAGTCCGAAGTGGACGAGCGGCGGGAAAACCCGTTCAAGATACTTGAAGGGTTGAAGAAAACCAGACATTAGGAATCAGCCGAACAGATGGTCGCCGGAGGCGGCTTTCTGTTATGCCTGTTCCACAAGTAAGATTCACGTGCCGGTGGTGGCACATCGTTTAAAGATCAGGAGTACAGTCATGGCTGTTCAGCAAAACCGTAAAACCCGCTCAAAGCGTGGCATGCGTCGTGCGCACGATTCCCTGAGTGCACCGACACTGTCTGTTGACCAGACTACCGGTGAAATTCATCGTCGTCACCACGTGTCGCCGGACGGCTTCTACCGTGGCAAGCAGGTTATCGAAGCTCGCGACGAGTGAGTGTGACGTCGGAACACCTTTCAGGTAGCCCGACTCATACCCTGACGAGATAGACTGGTGACCTCCGTAGTTCTCGCGATCGATGCCATGAGCGGCGATCGTGGCCCGGAAGTCGCCGTGGCGGCGGCCCTGAAGGCCGTTGCTGAAAACGAGGCCTTGAAGCTGATCCTGGTGGGAAACCCGGCCCAGCTCAAGGCCTTGTTGCATTCAGGGCATCCCCGGGTACGGATCGAGCCGGCCATGGACGTGGTGCGGATGAATGAACGCCCCTCCCATGCCCTCCGGCACAAACAGAACGCCTCCATGGCAGTGGCGCTGCGTCTGGTCAGGGATGGTGATGCACAGGGGTGTGTCAGCGCTGGCAATACCGGTGCATTGATGGCCTTTGGGCGGTCGTTGCTGAAAATGTATCCCGGCATTGAGCGGCCCGCGATTACCAAGCTGATTCCGTCCTTGCGGGGCCAGTGCCAGCTGCTGGACCTGGGGGCCAATGTGGACGCCTCGGCGGAGAACCTGTATCAGTTTGCGGTCATGGGTTCTCTGATGGCGTCTGCCGTCAGTGGTATAGCAGAGCCCCGGGTAGCGCTGTTGAATGTCGGTGAGGAAGAAATCAAGGGTAATGAACAGGTGCGACTGGCGTCCCATATGCTGGCGCAGTGTGAGACCCTGAACTATATCGGCTACGTTGAAGGCAGTGATCTGTTCCGGGACGTGGCAGACGTGGTGGTTTGCGACGGTTTCGTTGGTAATGTCGCGCTGAAAACCGGTGAAGGCGTGGCTGGCCTGCTGATTGAAATGCTGGAGAAAAGCTTCACACGCGATCTCTACGGGCGCGTGGTAGGCTTCCTGGCCAAGCCGATTATC
>JAJUHY010000056.1 GCA_029265735.1 Marinobacter segnicrescens
CCATACAGCAGCAGGTAAAGTAACCCCGCCACCACCGGTGAAACGGCGAAGGGCACGTCAATCAGGGTAATAAGCAGCTTCCGGCCGGGGAACCTGAAACGGGTCACCAGCCATGCCAGCGCCGTACCGAACACCAGGTTCAGGGGTACCGTCAGCAACGCAACGAATAGCGTCAGCCAAATGGCGTGCATGGTGTACCGGTCGCCGATATTCTGGACCAGTGCATCCCAGCCAGCACTGAACGCTTCGGTAAAGATCAGCACCATGGGGATGGCCAGCAGCAGGACAGAGAGGGTCACTGCGGTCAGTATCAGTGTGCGCCGGACCCAGGGCTGATCACCAACCCGATGGTGGGAATTATATTTCATGACGACTTATTTCCCGTGAAGGCGACGCAGGTATCGCCCCTGCCAGAGGTTAATGGCGAACAGCAGCACCAGCGAAGTCATCAGCACAACCGAAGCGATGGCGCTGGCGGCGGCGAAATCGAACTCCTGCAGGCGTACAAACAGCATCAGGCTGGTCACTTCCGTCTCATAGGGGGTATTGCCGGCGATGAAAATGACGGCACCGAATTCCCCGAGACTACGGGTGAAGGACAGGGCGATGCCGGTCAGCAGCGCAGGCCAGAGCATGGGAAACAGAACCTTGCGAAATACCCGGCCGTCGCTGGCGCCCAGGGTGATGGCGGCTTCTTCGTCCTCTGGTGGCATGTCTTCCAGGACCGGCTGTACGGTCCGTACCACGAATGGAATACTGGTGAAGGCCATGGCAATCATGATGCCCAGGGGCGTGTAAGCCACACTGATACCGATCGCTTCCAGCCACTGGCCGTACCAGCCCGACGCGGAGAACAGGGTGGTCAGGGTAATGCCGGCAACCGCCGTCGGCAGCGCGAAGGGCAGGTCCACCATGGCATCAATCAGACGTTTACCAGGAAAGTCGTAACGTACCAGCACCCATGCCAGCAGCAGGCCAAAAAACCCGTTAAACAGGGACGCGACCAGAGCTGACAGCAGGGTGATCTTGTAAGACGCAACGACCCGAGGGTCGGTGATAACGAACCAGTACTGGTCCCAGGTCATGCCGGAGATTTCTGCCACCAGACCGGTCAAGGGCAGTAGCAGAATCATGCTGATAAACAGCAGGGAAACTCCCAGGCTTAAACCAAAGCCTGGGAGTACTCGTTTGGAGTGAGGTTTCAGAGGTGAAGCGTGGGCCACCGGCAGGTCCTATCGACGACGCTGCAACTGGTCCAGTTTGCCGCCACTTGCAAAGTGGATCTCCATGGCTTCTTCCCAGCTTCCCGCAATGTCCTCGATGGGCAGCAGCTTCACTTCCGGAAAACGGTCGGCGAACTCGGCCTTCACGGTTTCGTGGTGGACCCGGTAGTTGAAACCGGCCAGCAGGCGCTGGGAGCTTTCATCATACAGGTACTCCAGATAGGCCTTGGCAAGCTCTTCGGTGTTGTTCTCTTTGATGTATTCGTCGATCCAGGTTACCGGGAACTCAGCCAGGAAACTGATCTTCGGCGTAATCACAATGAACTCGTCCGGCTGACGATCGGCGATATTGAGCACTTCGGACTCAAACGTCAGCAGGGCATCACCAATGCCGCGCTCAATAAAGGTTGTGGTCGCGCCACGGCCGCCGCTGTCGAACACTTTTACCCGGTTAAGCAGGGTTTTCAGGAAGGCGTCGATCCTTTCCTGATCATCCCCGAAGGTTTCCTGGGCATACCCGAGCGCTGCCAGATAGGTGTAACGGCCGTTACCCGAGGTCTTGGGGTTAGGCATCACCAGTTCAACGCCTTCTTTCACAAGGTCATCCCAGTTCTGGATGTTCTTGGGGTTATCCTTGCGTACCAGAAACGCCATGGTGGAATAGTAGGGCGAACTGTTATTGGGCAGGCGCTCCGCCCAGTTCTCCGGAATCAGGTTGCCGCGCTCGTGGAGAATGTCGATGTCCGTGACCTGGTTAAAGGTGGCCACGTCAGCTTTCAGGCCCTGAATAATGGCCTGAGCCTGTCGCGATGAGCCGGCATGGGACTGGTCGATGGTCACCGTATTACCGGTTTTCTCCTGCCAGTATTCCTGGAAGTGCTCGTTATAGGCCGCGAACAGCTCACGGGCGATATCGTAGGAGGTGTTCAGTAACTGTTGCTCGGCTGCAACTGCACCCTGCGCAATCGTCAGGCTGGCACCGACGACAATGCCTTTCAGCCAGTTCTTCATGGGGGGCTTCCTCCTGAATCAAAAAGTTAATGACCGGGAAATCTAGCAAATTCCAATAGAAACGGAAAAGTATTAAAGCGCATAGTGATATTGCGTTAAGGAATATGCCTTCAGCGCGGACAGATACTCACCGGCCGGGTTCGAGGGCCATAACGCAGAGCCGCTCAAGCTCGGCCGCCCAGGCCCGCCGTGTCTCTTCCGACAGGCCAACCTGAAGCCCGTAACGGCGGCCACCCCACACTGACAGGTGCAGCGTTTCCAGCAGGGCGTCGGACGGGCGTGGTGAAAGGTCCGCGCAGGCGTCGGCGAGGCGATGCCAGACCGCAAGGAGTTCATTATAGGCCCGTTGCTGGAGTTGCATATCTGCAACCTCGGGTTCCAGGGTCATCATTTCTGGAGGGAACCAGGAAGGACTGTCCTCTGCCAGGCCGGCCAGCTGCTGTATCAGCCGGCGGGTGCGTTCCGGCCAGGGCAGGTTTTCAGGCTGGATCGCCTGCTCGTCAATTCGCCGGATCATTTGCTCAATGCAGTGCCGTACGTAACCTGAGTGCAGGGCTTCCTTGCTAGGGAAATAGTCGTACAGGGTGCCGATGGCGATGCCGGTCTCCACCGCAACCTTGCGGGTGGTCAGTTGCTCCCAGCCTTCCTGCTGCCAAATCCGAACATAGGCGTCATAAATGGCCTGAACCGTGAACCGGGCGCGGGCCTGTTGTGGCCGTTTAAGCGGCCTGGTACGTGGGTTTTCAGGGAGTGACGGCTTGCTCATCGGGTTTCCGAACCAAAGGCTGTCGGCTGATCGATAGAATGGAGCACATGGCAGTATCCCATATTCTGGCGGACGCGTCCGGCCCGAATCCCGAACTGAGTGAGGAAAGAATCCATGACTACGATTACCCGTCTACTGACGAACCAGGACAATCTTGCCGAGTCCCGGATGGACACAGTCGAGAGTAGTGTCCTTGCGGAAGGGCAGGCCCGCCTGCGCATTCATCGCCTGGCGCTGACGGCCAACAATATCACCTACGCGGCCTTCGGCCATACACCTCACCTCCGGTACTGGCATTACTTTCCCGTGGCTGACGAAGGCTGGGGCCAGATGCCTGCCTGGGGCTTTGCGGAAGTGGAAGAGACCACAGTAGAAGGGCTTGAGCCTGGGGAGCGTTTCTACGGTTTCTGGCCTCTGGCCTCACACCTGGTGGTGGAGCCGGTTCGCGTGACGGAGCGGGGTTTCTATGATGGCGCCGCCCATCGTCTCGACCTGGTATCCGCCTATAACCAGTACCAGCGTATCAGTACCGATGCGGCCTACCGGCCCGAGAACGAGAATTACCAGATGTTGCTGCGACCTCTGTTCATCACATCGTTCATGCTGGCGGATTTCCTGGAAGACAACGGCTTCTTTGGCGCGAAGCGGGTTCTGATCTCCAGCGCTTCCAGCAAGACAGCCTACGGAACAGTGTTCTGCCTGCAGGAGCGCAAGGACCTGGAGGTGGTAGGGCTGACTTCCTCTGGCAACGTCGGCTTTGTGGAAGACCTGGGCTGTTATGACCGGGTGGTGGATTATAACGATCTGACCAGTCTGGACGCGAACGTGCCCACTCTCTACGTGGACTTCTCGGGTAATGATGGCGTCAGGGCCACCATTCACAACCATATCGCGGAAAATCTGGTGCACAACTGTTACGCCGGCTCGGCTCACAACCACGAGCACATCAGCGAGACCGAATGGAATCTGCCCGGGCCCGCGCCAAAGCGGTACTTCGCGCCAGACCAGATCCGCAAGCGGAACGCGGACTGGGGGCCGGCAGAGGTTACCCGCCGCTTTAACAAAGCACAGCTGGCGTTTATCGAGCGGGTAGGGCAGCAGGAGTCGCCCTGGATGGAGATTCGGGACCATCAGGGGCTGGAGTCTGCCCAGGCACTGATCCGCTCGCTGGTGGAAGGAAACGTGAATCCGGCAGACGGCCATGTGGTGGTGCTGGCCGAGTAATGTCTGAGGGGCGACCGGGCCGGGCTTCAGACGCCTTGAGCCCGGTAGTTTCCGGCCTGGACCAGGGACGCCAGGCCGGCATTACTTTTAGCTGGGGTTACTTGTAGATATTCTTCTGGATGGTGCTTTCGTCTGCGGAGACCAGGTTTTTGTCGACGCTTTGAATCACCAGTTTTTCGAGCGGACCGGTCAGTTTCTGCCGGACAATCCCGAGAAAATGGGGTGGTGCGACCAGTACCAGGCTTTCAAACTTGCCTTCCTGCCGGGCCTTGTCGAGGAGCTGGATGATCTCGCCTGCGAACAGGGTTGCCTCATGCTCTGTTGCGTTCCCTTCCTGTATGGCATGTCCCTGGGCAAGACTTTCACGGGCGCGCCCCGGCTGGTCAGTGACCAGTTCGCTTTCTTTCAGCCTGCCTTCCGGGTGCTCGAGCCGTCGGATTTCGGTGAGGCTGGCTGTCAGAGCGGTTGTGGCCAGGATGCGTGCGTGGGCGCTGTCAGCGACCAGAATCCAGATCTTTTCCATGGCGTCCTCCAGTTGGTTGGGCTTGAGGTCACGGTGACCCTCCATCGGAGTATGGTCGATGAAGTGACCTTTTGGAGGCGGGCTAACGAACGGTAATCTGGTTTCGGCTTAATAGCGCCAGGGTGCGTGACCCAGCCAGGCGCCGGCCTTCCCGTAAGCAGGAAAGACGGCGCGCGATATCAGGCGGACGGGCGGGGCGAGCGTCCGAATGAAGGCGGAAATAGCTTGTCCAGATAATCGTTGGTGAATATCCGGTTGGGATCCAGACTGTTCAGCTGAGACACCGCGGCATCCCAGTCTGCACCCTGGGGGTATCCGTCACGGAACGTGTCCGGATAGGTTCTCCGCAGCAGCCGCTCACTGTTCCAGGCGCCGCCGTCCCGGCTCAGGAGCGAATAGCCATAGCACTTGGTCCACTCGGGACGAACAACGCCATAGCTGCGGTAATTACGCAGGAACCATTGCTCGAGCTGATAGTTGAAAGTTCCGGCCAGGGGTTGATCCACGTTGTTGTTGATGGCGAACCAGATAATGGTGTCTTTATCGGGATCGTCCGGCAGCGGTCGTGCGCCGGACAGGGTTGGCGGAACCGCCCCGTCTACCAGCACATCCTCGGGCTGATCCAGACCATGGGCACGAATTTCGACGGGCCCAGTATAGGGATAAAGGCCCCGTCCTTCGAAGTCCGCGATGAGTTTGCGGAAGTACTGGTAAAACTCTCCCAGCGCCCGCTGAAGATCAGCCCGGCGGACGATGACGCCCCAGGCTGCCACGGTATGCCGGGGTGTTTCCGGACGCACATACAGCGTTGTGCAATAGGCGGAGCCCCACAGATCATTGATCTGAACGGCGGGGTCCTCGATGGCGATCAGTCCCGCCATGTTGTCGACAGACTGTTGATTGTAGAGGGGCACCGACTGCGGGTTTTCCCGCAACTGTGCAGCAACTGCATCGGCAACTTCCGGCGGCGTTTCGCTGCCGGGAGGCTGGTAGTTGTAGGGTCCCGTCACTTCCCGGGAGGTGGTAGGTTTCTCTGGAGTGACCGTCCAGAATTTGGTCCAGGCAATCTGCTGCTGGTTGAACGGATAGAAAAGCACGTCAACGGTGCCATAGCGCCGGGTCAGGTTGGCGAAGGAATGCTCATTCTGGTTCTCCGGCATGGCCAGCAGCTCGTCAATTTTAAGGTCCGCCCGGCTGATGCACCGGATCTTGAGGTTCGGACCAACCTGTATCCGGACTTCCACAATAAAAGCCCGCGCGAGGCAGGTCAGCAGCGGGCCGATCGCCGGATCGTTACGCTGATAGGTGCGGAGTTCATAACGGGCTACCGCCGGTTCCCACACAACCGCGGTCAGGGACAGAACCAGGTTGCTGAGGGTGCCCCAGGAATGACCAGGTTGCAGCTGTTCACCGTCTGCGGGCAGTGCCGCGCCATGGGCGTTCATGGCCAGCACCCCGGCGATGGTCACCCCGCCCGGAGCCGGTGTATGGTAAAGGCCCAGCCCATGAGGCTCACAGGCACGACAGATGGACTCTACCGTGGCTCCAGCGCCAGCCACTACGGAGGGTATCGAATGGCCCGGCTCGACCGTTACCTGATTCAGGTACTCGCTGGTATCCACCAGAATGACCCGCCGCTGACGGGTACGCCGACCGAGGATCGTGGGTGCAAAGCCATGCCCCGTGCCGAATGGGCGCAGTTTGAACTGGTTATCACAGGCCCAGTTGCTCAGGGTAACCATCTCTTCTGCTGTGCGTGGTGAGCAGAACCAGACGTCGGGAATCACGACTTCCCGGGCCCAGTTGATAAACGTTTTCTGATATACCTCCAACTCCGGAGGGAGGTGGGGCGGAGCGTCCATGGTAGCCCAGCGGGAGCCGGCAAGAATCTTCTGTCCGGGTAACAGGGCCCCAAAGGTAGATGCGGCGGCGGTCGCTGCGGAATGCTTGAGAAACGTTCGGCGGGACCGGTTGATCGATGGTGATCCGCTCAGTCCGGGCTGTGCGGTCGTCATATTGAGCTTTTTCATGGGTTGCCTCATGTGGAAACGGGTTTGCGGAACCTGATCTCCAGTAGCGCAGTATTGTTGTTTGAGTTGCAGTGTCGTTCCCCATGAGGGGGTGCTGCTATGAGCAGAACGGCCCGGCACGTGGCATTAACGGCCAGAATTCATAGGCGTGAACCACGTCACGCCTGTGCTGGCGAGAAAGCTGAATCATGTCATCTCGTCAATGGGACCGGGGCATAGGGATATGGCACAGCATCGGCCAGTGAGTCGGGACGGGGAGGTCCGGCTTGGGGTTGCACACTTCCGCCTTCTCCTGACCTATCTGGAGGAGCTGGGGGCCGACCCGGATGCCTGTCTGGCCGCCACCGGCCTTTCTCCTGAGCGGGTGAATGACCCCGACAGTGAAATCGGCGCCAGCCAGGAGGTTGCCCTTATCCGCTGGCTGATCCGACGTCATGGTGATCCGTTTTCCCATGGTCTTCAGCTGGGGTCACGGCAGGGCCTGACTGCTCACGGACCCTGGGGAATGGGCCTGCTTAGCTCATCCGGTGTTGCAGCAGGCGCAGAGTGGGCCGGGCGTTTTGCGGTGATTGCGTTTCCCTTTACCCGTTATGTCTGGGCACGGGGCAAGAATGGCCCTGTGCTGGTGCTGATTTACGATCACATGCCGGAGGATATCCGGTCTTTTCTTCTGGCCCGGGATCTGGCCTCTATCCGGGCAATTCACGATGACTTGTTACCAGATCAGCCGGTCGGGATTGATGAGGTCCGGCTGGCGGAGGACGCCGGTGAAAAGGCGGAGAAGGGAGTGGAAGCGCTACGTCGGCTGTTTTCCTGCCCTGTGCTTACCGGACAACCGTTTAACGCTCTGGCAGTGAATCCACAGTTGCTGCGGGCGAGTTTCTCCCGTGGCAACGAGCTTACGCTGCTTCAGTGTGAGCGCTACTGCAGTGAGCTGGTGAATCGTCGTCAGTCAGAAGAAACGCTGGCGGGACAGGTCCGGCGGTTGCTGGAACAGTATCAGTGTGGCAGCCCGGGGCTGGCTCGGGTAGCGGCTCATTTTCACCGCTCTGAACGCAATCTGCGATTGCGATTGAGCCGGGAGGGTACCAGCTGGAGCCAGCTTCGGGACCAGGTATTGGCAGGTCGGGCGCAACAACTGCTGGGTCAGGGCAGGCTGACCATTGAGCAGATTGCGGACCGGCTTGGCTATACCGACCGGTCCAGTTTCTCCCACGCCTTCAAACGCTGGACCGGAATGTCACCGGCGCAGTTCCGCCGGGCGCAAGGCCATGGTGTCCGAAAACCTGCGATACCGGACTGACCGCTCAGTCTAAGCTGGCGCCGATGACGTTTCCGTCGCCCCGTAGAGCATCACAATTTTCTGAAAGTTCATTCCGCCTGCGTTGTCTCTCCAGAATAGTCCGTCTACTGTGCGGAATGAACATTCCGGCAGGGTGTTCATTTCTGGTCGGCGATGCTGTCCGGCCGACTTTTCGGACACTGATGATATGGAGCTTCACCAGATGAACACAGTAAGAACAATACTCTTCTCAGCATTGGCCGCCATGCCAATGGCTGCCTTTGCCCTCGGACCGATCGGCGGTGGCGGTGGTGGCAACAACCCCGACCCGACGCCGCCAGGAGCGGCCTGTGACAATAACCAGCTTTCTCCGGGTACCACCACACACACGATCAACATTAACGGCCAGCGTCGGGAGTACATTCTCCACGTTCCCCGCAGTTACACCGGCCAGAATGATGCCCCGCTGCTGCTGGACTTCCACGCCCTGAGCTCCGGTGCTGACTACCAGAGCAGAAACTCCGGTACCGCCGATGTAGCCAACGACGAGGGCTTTATCGTTGCTTATCCCCAGGGTATCGACAACGCCTGGAACATCGGCCCCTGCTGTACCGAATCCCGTCGCGTGGATGATGTCGGTTTCGCCCGGCAACTGGTGGACACGATCAGCGCCCAGGCCTGTATCGACGAGAAACGGGTATACGCAACCGGTTATTCCAACGGTGGTGGCATGTCCTACAAGCTGGCCTGTGACGCAGCTGACAAGTTTGCCGCTGTTGCGCCGGCCGCGTTCGATATGATTGAGGAACTGGACTGCCGGCCAGAGCGACC
>JAJUHY010000052.1 GCA_029265735.1 Marinobacter segnicrescens
AGACCTCAGGCTCCGGCCCCGACCCGCATAAGTGGTTTTTTGTTAAGGGGTTCCTGTTACACCGATGGGAATGCCGGCACACTATCAACAACTGTTACACCAGAAGTACAAAAAACCCATTGACAAACGTCACAGCCACAAAAAACCGACATTGATATCGAGAGGGGTTCTCCATGATGGACTTTAACGCCAGAGTGATCCCGCTTCATCTTCATCCCCTGGGCTTCATTGAAGTATTTACCCGCCACGGTGCGAATCTCACGGATTTGCTCCGGGGAACCGGTATCTCTCCAGCCATGTTCGATATGCAGGACATCAGGATCAGTTACCTGCAACAGCAGGCGCTGGTGCGCAACGGTCTCCATCACTGTCGCAAACCTGGCCTCGGGCTGATCACCGGTATGGAAATGGACTGGAGCTTCTGGGGCACCCTGGGCTATATCATCCATTCCAGTCCGAGCCTGAAAGAAGCCGGTGAGGCTTTCCGGCGCTACCTGGTCATTGCTCAGCCCTATTACGCACTGATGGTGTCCCGACCCACGACCTACATCGACAGTAATCGGCGTATTGTCGATCCGCTGGAGTACGTCGCCGATGAGATTTATGAGGAAGACGTGCGTCAGTTCACCCTGGAGTTCCGGGTCGCAATGACAGCCCGCCTGTGGACACTCTGTGGCAACCCTGAAGCTCGTGATACGGACGTGCATGTAACCCTCGATTATCCCGAACCCTCCCACGTCGACCTGTACAGCGAATTGCCGTGCAAATCGGTGACCTTCGGCGCGGAAAAAACGGCCATTTCGGCGGATCACAGTTATGTCATGAAGCCGTTCCGCCCTTACCGCAGGCGGGCCTGGCGCAAGCTGATCCAGCAGTGTGAACAGGAGCTGAACCAGGCACCGGTGGATATCACGTTTACCGACCGGGTACGCTGGCACATCCGCGCCCATTTCAGTCCTTCAATTGACCTGGAGCAGGTGTCTCAGGGCATGCAGATGCCACCCCGTTCCCTGACCCGGCGTCTGTCGGCTGAAAAAACTTCGTTCCGCAAACTGCTCCATTCGGTACGTATGGAAATCGCCACTCATCAGCTCCGCTCCTCCGCGCTGAGCGTGGACGAAGTGGCCGAGATTGTCGGTTTTTCCTGCGCTTCCAGTTTGCGGCGGGCCATGAAAAAATGGTCGGGAACCACCATCTCCAACATACGTGAGCGCCAGGCCGTCGAGGACCTCATGCCATGAGCACCAGAATTGAGAAGCCCCGTAAACCGGCACAGCCGCCCCGCAAGACCAACCGGGCGGCTATAGTGGGGGTGGGAGCTGGCGTGCTGGGGGTAGTTGCTGCGGTCATCTGGGCAGGCGGTCAGACCCTGATTCCGGACAGCACGCCGCCGGCCCCAGCCCAGGCTCCCGCCGGGACGGATCTGACCACAGCCTCGGTCCAGCCCCAGCCTGCAGCGAAACCGGATACCCAGCTGTTTTCAGAGTCTGTGCTGAGCGCCAGTAGCACGTCGCCCGTGCCCGCGCAGGAAGCGCCCACGGCCGGGGAAAGCGAACTGAACATACCGTTTCAGATCGAACACGTAGCACACGCCCTCAGCCGGGTAGAACTGGACGAAGACGGTAACGTGATCATCAACGAGTCGGCCCAGGTCGTACTGGAACAGGCCTTTATGGACTCCCGGGTGACTCTGGATGAACAACAACTGGAAGAGCTGAAAGCGGTGATTGCAGCCGGCCTTGAGGGGCCGGCCGGAGCCCAGGCAGTGGAAGTTGCCGAAAAATTCTACCGTTACAGCAATGCCTACCGGGAAGTCGCAGACACCCTGGCAATGCGCACGGACCCGGCCTCCCTGCGGAGCGACTACGAACAGGTCGAGCGACTCCGTCGCACCCATCTGGGCCCGGAACTGGCTGATCAGCTCTATGGGCGTGAAGAGCAGCTGACCCGCTACACGCTGGAAATCATGGAACTCCAGTCAGCCACGGACCTCACGCCGGAGCAGCGTTCGGAAAAACAGAAAGAAATCGCCTCCCGCTACCCCGAAGTCATGCCCGGCGGGCAGGATGATGAAGCCTCGGAACAGTCCGCCAACTGATACCATCCCTTAAATACCTACGCTCTTCCTGGCCCCTCACGCAATCTCAGGTTCGGTCTGCTGGTTTTTCCGTCGCCCCCCGGGGCCGATGACCAGCAGCACCGGGGTCAGCAACAGGGTCAGGAAAGTCGCGAACGCCAGCCCACCCGCAATGGCACTGGAGAGCTGAGTCCACCATTGGGTTGAGGGCGCGTTAATACCCAGCGACGGCGTCAGCAGGTCAACGTTGACGCCCAGCACCATGGGCATGAGCCCAAGGATGGTGGTAATTGCGGTCAGCAGCACGGGCCGCAAACGCAGACATCCTGTCTCGAGGGCCGCTTTTCGGGGCGGCATGCCTTCTGCTCGCAGCTGATTGAATGTATCGATCAGTATGATGTTGTTGTTAACCACAATCCCCGCCAGGGCTATGATTCCCATACCGACCATGACCACACCAAACGCCTGTCCGTTCAACAGCAGTCCCAGCAGCACACCCGCGGTGGACAGAACAATGGCGGACAGGATCAGAAGGGTCTGATACAGCGAATTGAACTGGGTGACCAGTATCAGGGTCATCAGACCAACGGCCACCACAAAAGCCGTGGCAAGAAAGTTCATGGCCCGGCGCAACTCTTCGTCTTCGCCACCATACCTGACCTCGACACCGGCCGGAGCCTCTGGTAACCGCTCCCTCAGAGCCTGTAACTGGGCATTGGCATTGAAGCCCGACTGCACTTCGGCTTTGATGGTAATCGCCCGCTCCCCGTCAAGACGGGCAATGGTTCCCGTTTTCGGCGCCGGCTCGAGGCTGACAAACTGGGACAGGGGTACCTGCCCGCGGGATGTGTTCAGGGTCTGTCGCTCAAACTGGTCCAGTTCCCGCCAGGCAGGGGGCACCCGCACCGCAATATCTACTTCCTCCCGTACATCCGACGGGCGGTAGGTGGCCAGTACCAGACCGTTGGTCACCAGCCGCACCGAGCTGCCGATGCTGGCAACGTCGGTGCCGAAGCGGGACGCTGCCTCCCGATCCACTTCCAGCCGCCATTCGATACCCGGAAGACTGCGATCGTCTTCCACGTCAACAAAACCGCCGACCTCGTCCATAGCAGCCCGCAGTTCGCTGACGTACTGGTCAAGCTCGTCTGCATCCCGGCTGGTCACCATGATCTCGATAGGCTTGCCTCCCCCGGGGCCCATCTCCTCCTTACGAAACTCCAGCACGATCCCGGGAATATCCGCGGTCAGTTCCCGGAACTCGTTGAGAATCTGAGAGGCAGGACGACGCTCATCCCACTCAATAAACTTGAACTGCAGGGTACCGATCACATCGGGCGCCATCTGATCCCCCGGACTTACCATGGACCTGGCGTAAACCGAGGACACTTCTGGCGCTCCCGCAAGACGACGCTCTACCTCGCGCACAATAGCGTCTCTCTCATGAACCGACAGGTCCCCGCGAGCGCGGACCTGTACCTGCGCGGACTCCGGCTCCACCTCCGGGAAAAAGTCGACCCCATGGTTCAACTTCGCATAAGCAAAAGCGATAGAACCTACAATCAACAGGGAAACCAGCAGGGTAATGCCCGGATAGCGCAACAGGAGAGTCAGAACTCGGCGATAGCCCTGCACAAGGGCGCTTTCTGTATTCACTCCCCGGGCCCGGCGGCCGCCACTGATTCCGCCCATCACGGGCAGAAACACCAGCGCCATGGCGAGGGACGCGGTCAGACAGATAATGACCGTGGCGGGGAGGTATTTCATAAACTCACCCACCGTATCCGGCCAGAACAGCAGCGGCACAAATACCGCCAGGGTAGTGGCGGTAGACGCAATTACCGGCCATGCCATGCGACTGGCGGCTTCGGTCCAGGCCTGCGGGGGCGTCATCCCCTCCGACAGATTCCGGTCCGCCAGCTCGGACACCACAATCGCACCGTCGACCAGCATTCCGCCAACGAGGATCAGGCTGAACAGCACGACGATATTCATGGTGAAACCCATGGCCCAGATCACCAGAATACCGCTCAGGAAGGCACCCGGAATGGTGATCCCGACCAGAACCGCGGATCTCGGACCCATGGCGGCAATGATGACGATGACCACCAGCACGATGGCGGTCATTACGTTATTGAGCAGATCACTGAGGGTTTCCTGTACATCCTCTGACTGGTCCATGGTGTACCGGACCTCAAGGTTTTCGGGCAGCTGCGGCGCTGCCGCATCCATCAATGCTCTCACCTTGGCTACGGTCTCAAGAATATTGGCGCCCGAGCGCTTGGAGACCTCCAGCACTACAGCCGGCTCGCCGTTAATGCGGGCAAAGCCGGTAGGGTCCTTGAACGTCCGCTGCAGAACCGCCACATCGCCAAAGGTGACCACCCGGTCGCCACTCACCTTGACGGGCATGGACATGACGTCTTCAACATTTTCAACAACACCGGGCACTTTGATGGCCATGCGGCCCTGACCGTTGTCGAGGCTGCCTGCTGCCACAAGCTGGTTATTCCGCCGAACCATGGTGGCCAGCTGGTCGTAGTCGACGCCGTAGCTCTCCAGCACCTGAGGGTTAACCACGATTTCCAGCAGGTCTTCCCGGTCACCGCCGATCTCTACCTCGAGCACTTCCGGGATGCCTTCGATAGCGTCCTGCAGTTCCCTTGCAATCGTGATCAGCTCCCGCTCCGTAAGCGGGCCGGAAAGGCCAATGGAGAGGATGGGGAACAGGGAGACGTTGATCTCATGAACCTGGGGCTCATCAGCTTCGGACGGCAACTCGGACCTTGCGGTATCTACCTTCTCACGCACATCCTGCAGCGCCTTGTCCGGGTTGAAGCCGGCATCAAATTCCAGAATCACAGCGGCGTATCCTTCCGCTGCAGAACTGCGCATCTCCTTGATGCCTTCCAGCGATCGCAGCTCCTGCTCCAGGGGCTTGACCAGCAGTCGCTCTGCGTCTTCCGGACTCACGCCTTCGAGGGTAACCGATACGTAGATCGTGGGAATGGTAACGTCCGGGTTGGACTCTTTCGGGATGGTATTGAACGCCGCGATACCGCCCATAATCAGAAAGCAGAGCAGCAGCATGGTGGTGCGGCTTCGGTCCATGGCCGCATGGATCAGGGTGCGCACAGGTCAGTCCTTCTGTTCGACAGGCACAGGGTTGACCCGCTGTCCGTGGGCCACAAACCCGGCACCCCGGGTAATAAGGTTAACCGGAAAATCAATTCCACTGATCCAGGCGCCGTCGGTACCGATACTCAACAGGTCAACGGGGCTGAACACGACCCGGTCGTCGTCCGCGACATGAAGAATGCCGGGGCGACCGCCTGGCCCCAGACTGAGCAATGCCGGCGAGAGAAACAGTGCCTGTGTTGATGGCTGACTGATGCGGAGGCTGGCGCTGCCACCGGCAATGCGCAACTGCTCAGGGTTACGGACCCGGGCCTCAATGCGGAAGCTGCGGGTCTCCTGATCTGCAGCCGATGCCACAAACGTCAGCTCGCCTTCCAGCTCACGGCCATCCAGCAGGGCAACGGATACCGGCTGACCCGGCTTCAGCCGTCCAACCTGCTGCTGCGGCACGAATCCTGAGATTTTCAGCGGGTCGATCTGCACCAGCTCAAACAGCGGATCACCCACCTGCACCAGGGTGCCCGTTTCAACATGGCGGGCGTTGATGATGCCATCAAAGGGAGCCCTGGGCTCCAGGTGGCTCTGGGCGAGACTGGCCTGGCTCAGTTCAGCACGGGCAGCGGCCAGCTCTGCTTCAAGCCGCAGCTTTTCAGACTCCGAGACCAACCGCTCGGAACGCAGCCGGTTCGCCGCGGCGAGCTCTGCTTCAAGCTGTCGGACCCGGGCCCTTGCGCCTGCCACCGCCGCCGGTCGGTCATCCTCCGACAGTACCAGCAGCCGGTCACCCTCCGTTACCCGGTCCCCGAGTTCAACATCCAGCTCCTCAACCTGCCCGCTCACCCGGGCGTGAATCTCAAGTCGCCGCCAGGCTTCTACCTGCCCCTGCAGGCGAACAGCGGGTTCGAATGTACTGGCATCCCGCAACTGCACCTGTACCGTCGGCAATTCAGGCTCTTCCTGCTCCTGCTGGGCCGGCGCCTCGTCTTCGGCGGTTCGGATGGTTCCGGTCGCCAGCCATACAACTAGCAGGACCAGAACCAGGATGGATAAACCGGTGGAACTCCAACGGATTTTCGGCATTACCGCACTCACTCCCTGACCGGAAACCGCCGTCGCAACGGCATGATTAAGTTGTGCCGCATTTTACAGAAACGGCAGGTCCGTTCAAACGACCGTTTGTTTAGTTATCGGGCGATTACGCGGTAGACAGGGCGCAGTTTCGGGATCTGCTTGAGCACGACCTGAATAACCGTCATCAACGGCACCGCCAACAGGACGCCCACGGGTCCCCACAGCCAGCCCCAGAAGAAGATGGCCACGAAGATGATAACGGGATTGATTGCCATCCGGAAACCGTGAATCCAGGGCTCAATAAAAAAGCCCACGAGAGACGTCAGCGCCAGATAGCCGAGGGGCGCTATAATCATCATCCAGACCTCTTCCAGACTGGTCGCAGATACCACGGTCAGCAGTATGATGGTGAGTATCACCCCGAGATAGGGTACAAACCGGGCGAGCCCCGCCACCAGTCCCCAGACGGCCGGATCCGGCAGACCAATCGCCCAGCACATCAGGCTGGTGGTAGTACCGATCAGCAGGTTGCTGACGCTGATAACGCCAAGGTACTGGGCAATCTGAGTCTGGGATTCCCGGACAATAGCCAGTGCACGACGCCGCTGACCGCCCGGGAGCTGCCGGATGAAGTTATGTATCAGACGATCACCACTCACCAGCAGGAAGTAGGTCAGCGCCAGACTGAGTGCCAGACCGACGATGCCTTTTCTGACCTTGACCATCAGCTGACTGCCCCAGGACTCTGTCTGCAGCACCACCGTCGTCGGCTGTTCCCCGATGCCGGTCTCGGCCAGCTCTTCCATGGATTGTTCCACCTTGCGAGCCGATTCGGATACCTTCTCAAGCTGAGCGCGGAAGCTGCTCGGGCCGACGAGCAGCCGTGACAGTCCTTCAGGAGCCTTTTCTGCCCAGTCCAGCGCCGGCGTAAACACCGCCCACCCCAGACCGAGGATACCCGCCAGCAACGCCACCACCAGAACCAGCGCGCTGATGAAGCGGGGCACCCCGATCCGGCTTGCACGATTTACCAGCGGCGCCAGTAACAGACTGGCGAGGATCGCGAGAATGATGGGCAACACGATCTCATGGGCGACGTAGAGCGTGTAAAGTACACCCAGGCCGAACATGCCGTAAAGCGGCGTCGCCAGATCTCCCAGCGCTCTCCAGCGGGTCTTAAGCTCTTCATCAGCAGAGTTAGTCTGGTCTTCGGGCGCATCCCTGTTCATGGCACTTCCTGGCTTTGATGGTTGGAATATGGTTTTTGCCGTCGTTGTTAACCGATCAGTCTAATCCCATTAACAATAACAATGACAGTTACTCCCGCATGTCAACATTTGCTGCATACGCGAATGCAAATCCGCCATGCCGTTCCTGCCAGCCAGGATTCTTGATGAAAGTCAGTCCCTTTGACCTGACGCAAGACTTCCACTTCTGCTTGCAGGTATGGTCCCTTGCCAGTTTTCTGCTTCAGCCAAGGAGTAACGGATGGCCGTTGAACCCATCGTCCTGTTTGACAATGGTCCACACAAGTGTCTGATGTTTGATTCACTGGTAACCGGTGAAGGGGTGCAGTCCAATCAGTTTCTGATCGTGGATGGCGACAATGAGGCCCTGATCGATCCTGGCGGCGATCTGACTTATACGCCTCTGGCCGTGGCAGCCTCCCGTTACATGAATATCCGTGAGATGGACTATGTGTTCGCATCCCACCAGGACCCAGACATTATTGGCGCTATCGATCGGTGGATCGTTCACACCCGGGCCCAGATTGTGACTTCATCGCTGTGGGCACGGTTTCTGCCTCACCTGGCCTCGGGCTATGTCACCAATCAGCTTGGCAGTAACGTCTACGATCGCATAATCGGGATACCAGACCGGGGCGCGAAGGTAAAATTCGGCGAAAGCCATATCGTGTGTCTGCCTGCGCATTTCATGCATTCAGTGGGCAACCTGCAGTTCTATGATCCGGTATCGAAAATCCTGTTCTCAGGAGATCTCGGTGCGTCAATGGGCGCCGCGGAAGACCACAAGCCGGTGACCGATTTTGATGCCCACATCCCTTTCATGAGGGGCTTCCACCGCCGGTATATTGCCTCACGGAAGGTGTGTAAGCTCTGGGCCAACATGGTCCGCGGGATGGACGTGGCCATGATTGTGCCCCAGCACGGCAAACGCTTTGAAGGGCCCGAGATGATTGAACGTTTTCTGAACTGGGTCTCATCCATGGACTGCGGCATCGACCTGATGACCCAGGAGCACTACAGCGTACCCAGGGACTTTGTCTGATCGGACATCTGATCCGAAAGAGTCCCTGACCCCTTCTTTTCCGGGTACGCCATAATCGGGGTACCTGGCTGCCCACGTCACACAATGTGTTATTCCGTTCTATTTTATTGCGGGCGAGATTACGAAAACTTAATCCTTTCTATAATTGAGACTCGCAGCACATGAAGGCTGGCAGAAGATTCGGCCAGCCAAACTCTAAGAAATAACTCCGGTACTCTATGTTGTCGTTTGCCCCTGCCGTTGTGCCTGATCGCTTTCGCGACTCCTTTATGCGGGCCGAACATCGGCTGTCACGTGAAATCGTCGTTAAAAGTGCCTGGGTCGTTCTTGCCCTCAGCCTGATCAGTAACGGATCGATCCTGATTCGGGGCAGCTCCCTTGTGGATATTGCGCCAGTCTGGAATCTTATCTTTCGGGTACCGACGCCCGTCATCTGTGTCGGCATCCTGCTGTTACATTATTTACGTGCACCCGGCGTCCACTGGCCACTGATCACCCTCCGTCTTCTCTCCTTCGCCGCCATGTC
>JAJUHY010000132.1 GCA_029265735.1 Marinobacter segnicrescens
CCCCATACCAGGATCAGCACCCCCGTGCGGAAGGGTTGGCGCAACCCCCTAAACATCCGGTACCGAGTCCTCTGCCACGGGCTCAGTTTCCAGCGGCAGCAGCCACTCCCAGCCTTCTACCCAACCAACCCTCACCGGTTCACCCAGGCGGTAGTCAAAAGCAGGGTCGTCTTCATCAAAGAATTCACTGGCCAGTACCTCGGTGCCGTCGGTTAAATGGATCACGGAGTCCAGCGTGCTGCCCTTGTAGTTGCACTCCACCACACGCCCATCAAAGCCGTGGTCAGCATCCGGCGGCAGTACGCGGATATCTTCGGGACGCAGCAGAACATGTACCTGCTGCCCTTCCTCTACCGGGAATTCCGGTCGGCGCATGGTGCGGCGGTACCCGGAAACGTTCACGGTGATCCCCTGTTCATCCACCCGCTCCAGTACGCCCGGAAACAGGTTGGTTTCGCCCACGAAGCGGGCGGTAAAGAGGTTGGCCGGGCTTTCATAGATCTCCCGGGGCGTACCCTTCTGCTGAACCTTGCCCTCCTGCAGCACCACGACGCGATCGGACATGGACAGAGCTTCTTCCTGATCATGGGTGACAAACACGAAGGTGATGCCAAGCTCCCGCTGTAGTCGTTTCAGTTCGATCTGCATGGTTCTGCGCAGCTTGAAGTCCAGCGCGGACAGGGGCTCGTCTAACAACAGCATTTTAGGCCGTTTAACGACTGCACGGGCAATGGCCACCCGCTGTTGCTGCCCACCGGACAGCTGATGGGGTTTGCGGCGCGCGAAGTCTTCCAGCTGCACCATGGCCAGGGCTTCTTCCACCCGCTGACGGATCTCGTCCTTTGGCCGTTTTTCCATCTTCAGGCCGTAGGCAACGTTGTCGAATACCGTCATGTGAGGAAAAAGGGCGTAGTGCTGGAATACGGTATTCAGCGGCCGGTGCTCCGGCGGCAGCGCGGTGATGTCCTTGCCGCCCAGTTCAATGGTTCCGGTGTCCGGAATCTCAAAGCCGGCCAGCAATCGCAGCAACGTGGTTTTGCCACAGCCGGACGGCCCCAGCAGGGTAATAAACTCACCATCCGCAATATCCAGGTCGAGGGAATCCAGCACGGTTCTGTCGCTAAACCGTTTGCCGAGATTGCGGACCGAAAGCAGCGTCTTCTGTGTCATCAGTGGCGCCCCTAAAATGAGCCGGCTATTTTTCCAGAAATTAACCCTTTGGGCAAAGGTCTGCCGCGTTTCTCGCGGGTTTCTCCTACAGTGGTCTGTTTACGTTCAGGTACAATGCCCAATGGACCCATTGTTTTCCAGGCCCCTGTACTCATGTCCGTAGTCGAAACCGTTTCAACCCCAGCGCTTTCCCGCCGTTTCTCAGTCGCTCCCATGATGGACTGGACAACCCGCCATTACCGCTATCTGGCGCGTATCCTGAGCAGGAAGGCGCTGCTTTATACAGAGATGGTAACCACCGGTGCTCTGATCCATGGTGATACCGAACGTTTTCTTCGCCATGACGCAAGCGAATATCCGCTGGCGCTGCAGTTGGGTGGCAGCGATCCGGATGAGTTGGCCCGTTGTGCGGCGCTGGCTGAGCAGTACGGATTCAGTGAAGTTAACCTTAATGTAGGCTGTCCCAGCGACCGGGTGCAAAACAACCTGATCGGCGCCTGTCTGATGGCGTATCCGGACCGGGTTGCGGAAGCAGTGCGAGCGATGATGGCGGCCACTTCCCTGCCGGTGACCGTAAAGCACCGGATCGGCATTAATGGCCGTGAATCCTGGCAGGATCTTTGTCACTTTGTTGAGACTGTGGCCGCGGCCGGGTGCCGGACATTTATCGTCCACGCCCGGATTGCCATTCTCGAGGGGCTCAGCCCCAAGGAAAACCGGGAAATCCCACCGCTGAAATATTCCTGGGTATACGACCTGAAAACCCGTTATCCGGAGCTGGAGATCATCATCAACGGTGGCGTTAAAAGCCTGCCGGAGTGTTACCAGCACCTGAATCATGTGGATGGGGTGATGGTTGGGCGCGAGGCCTACCACAACCCCTGGCTGCTCGCGGGGGTCGACACTGAATTGTTCGGCGAGGCACCGCCCGTCGTCAGCCGGCAGCAGGCGCTTCAGGCCATGGTGCCGTTTATCGAAGAGGAGCTGGCCCAGGGCGTCGCCCTGAACCATATCACCCGGCATATTCTGGGACTGTTCCATGGTCAGCCTGGCGGTCGCCAGTTCCGCCGCCATCTCAGCGAAAACGCGCATCGCCCCGGCAGTGGCATCGAGGTCATACTGGATGCCCTGGACAAGGTGAGCAACGCGAAAGCTGCCTGACCAGCCGGTAAGCCGCTCTCGTCTTGTTCCGGCTTTGTCAGCCAGTTATCGTAGGGCCATGTCATTTTTGCGACACGATGATCTGCACAAAATACGCAACCGGAAGCAGTCTAACCAACAGCAGGGACAAGAGAGGTTTTGATGACCAGCAAGCTTGAACAACTCAAGGCAATGACAACTGTGGTGGCCGATACAGGTGATCTGGATGCCATCGCCCAATGGCGGCCGGAAGATGCCACCACCAACCCGTCACTGCTGCTCAAGGCTGCCAGCTCGGACGCCTATCGGCCGATGCTTGATGAGGCCGTTGCTTTTGCGTCCCGCCAGGGCGGCTCCGATGACGAGCAGCTGGGCTGGGCCACCGACAAACTGGCGGTACTGGCTGGCAGGCAGATTCTGGAGCGTATTCCCGGCCTGGTCTCCACCGAAGTGGATGCCCGTCTGTCTTTTGATACCGAAGCCACGGTAGCCAAAGCCCGTCGGCTGGTGGAGTTATACGACAGCCTGGGTGTGGACACCAACCGGGTGTTGATCAAGATCGCCTCCACCTGGGAGGGAATTCGTGCCGCCGAACAACTGGAAAAGGAAGGCATTCGTTGTAATCTGACCCTGCTGTTCTCCTTTATCCAGGCCGCGGCCTGTGCCGACGCCGGGGTTTATCTGATCTCGCCTTTCGTCGGCCGCATTCTGGACTGGCACCTGGCCAACAGCGACCGTAAGAGCTTCGCCCCGGAAGAAGACCCTGGCGTCCAGTCCGTCAGCCGCATCTACAATTTCTACAAGGCCAACGGCTATAAAACCGTGGTTATGGGTGCCAGCTTTCGCAATATCGGCGAGATCGAGCAGCTGGCGGGTTGTGATCGCCTTACCATCAGCCCGGACCTGCTGCAGGCGCTCAAAGAAGACACCGGCCACCTGCCTCGCCAGCTCTCTCCGGAAACGGCCCGCAGCAACGATCGTCCGCAGGCTATCGACGAGCGCCTGTTCCGGTGGGAATCCAATGAAGACGCCATGGCCACCGAGAAGCTGGCCGAAGGCATCCGTCGTTTCGCCGCTGACCAGGTAACACTGGAACAGAAAGTGGGCCAGCTCGCCCGCGCCGCCTGACAGGAGAAATAATTACCCATGATCCACCAGCTCCGCCAATGGTTGTTCCCGGATAAAGACGACGGGGGCGACACCTCCGCGCCGGACCACCATCAGCTGGCCATCGCGGCCACAGCGCTGATGGTGCAACTGGCGCGTATTGACAACAACGAGGACAAACGGGAACTGGAAACCATCGTTGAATGCGCGGCACGGGTGCATCAGGTGACGGCGGACGAGGCCCGGGCAATTCTGCAGGATGCCCTCGACCATGCCAGTGATTCCACCTCACTCTATGAATTTACCGGCCAACTGAACGCGCGGCTCAACCAGGAAGAAAAGCAGCGGGTGCTGGAAAGCATCTGGCAGGTCGCACTGGCGGACGGGCGTATCGACAAGTATGAAGAGCACTTGATCCGCCGTATCGCAGAGCTGCTGCATCTGAATCACCGGGAATATATGCAGGCCCGCCACCGGGCTGAGAGCCAGCCGGGCTGACGGGTGATGCTGGGATTGAACAACGTATTTCTTCAGTATTCGGGAGATGTTCGGATAACATGATTCTCTACGGCCATCGCGGCGCACGGGGCGAAGCCCCTGAGAACACTCTGCCCGGGTTTCTCATGGCTTATCGCCATGGGATCCGTCACTTTGAGCTGGACCTCCAGCTGTCTGCAGACGGTATCCCCGTGGTTATCCACGATCCCACTCTGGAGCGCACCACCGGTGTTCGCGGCAAGGTCGCCGACCTGACCGTCGCTGAGCTGGCGGCACTCGACGCACGGCAAAACACGGCCCCCTGGCCCGTAGCGGTGGGCGTACCAACCCTGGAAGAGGTGCTCGACGCCTTTTCCGAAACGGTACATTTCCAGCTGGAAGTGAAACCGGACAGCCGGCCGCGCATGAACATCCTGTGCAATCGGCTTACAGAAATGATCCAGAGCCGACAGCTCTTCAACAGCGTGGTGATCACCTCGTCAGACGGCTGGTTCCTGCAGGAAACCAAACGGCGTAATCGCCGCATTCACACCGGTTACGTGGCCGGGCGACGTTTCCCAAGACCTCTGGCCACCGCCCGCCGGCTTGACTGCAGCTATCTGATTCCAGACTGGAAGCTCTGTTCTCCGGATATGGTCCGCCAGGCTCACCGTTACGATATGAAGGTCTCGGTGTGGACCGTTAATCGTATCCACGACATGGTTCTGCTGGAACAGATGGGCGTAGACAGTATCATTACCGACTTCCCGACCAGCACACGGATTTACTTCGAAAACCGGTCATTGAGGTTGCCACTCCCCGCAGACGGGGTCGACGTAGAAGCGGATCAGGTCGGGGGGCGTGCCACCACCGTCTGATCCGGCCGGAAGTCAGACAGTGGTGCGTGGTGCCAGCACAGGGGGCTGATCTAGAAAATCCGATTCAGCCCATTAAGAGCGGCAACCCGATAGGCCTCCGCCATGGTGGGGTAGTTAAACGTAGTATTGATGAAGTAGTTCAGGGAGTTTGACTCACCCTTCTTGTTCATGATGTCCTGACCGATATGAACAATCTCGGCGGCCTGGTCCCCAAAACAGTGAATGCCAAGAATTTCCCGGGTTTCCCGGTGGAACAGGATTTTCAGCATGCCCACTTTTTCACCGGTAATCTGCGCCCGGGCGAGGTCCTTGAAGAAGGCCTGTCCCACATCGTAAGGCACCTTCTTCTCCGTCAGTTCCCGCTCGGTGGGCCCCACCGAACTGATCTCGGGGATGGTATAGATCCCTGTGGGCACATCTGACACAAACCGGAAATATTCGTCACTGACCAGATCCGACGACGCTGCCCTGCCCTGGTCATAGGCGGCGCTGGCCAGGCTGGGCCAGCCGATCACATCGCCAACGGCATAGATATGGGGAATCTCCGTCCGATAGTGGTCATCCACCAGCAGCTGTCCCCGGCTGTTGGGCTCCAGCTCCAGGTTTTCCAGACCCAGATTATCCGTGTTACCGGTACGTCCGTTGCACCAGAGGAAGGCGTCACCGCGAATCTTCTTACCGGATTTCAGCGACAGCACCACGCCGTGGTCATCCCCGTCCACTGACTCGTATTCTTCGTTGTGGCGCACCAGCACGCCGTTGTTACGCAAGTGGTAACTCAGGGCGTCAGAGATTTCATCGTCCAGGAACGACAATAACCGGTTGCCCGGGTTGATCAGGTCCACCTTGACCCCAAGCCCGGCAAAGATTGACGCATACTCCGAACCAATGACACCCGCGCCATAGATAATTAGCGTGCGCGGCGTATGGGACAGGTTCAGTATGGTATCGCTGTTATAGATGCGCCGATGACGGAAGTTTACATCGGATGGCATGTAGGGCCGGGAGCCCGTGGCGATAACGGCCTGCTTGAAGTTCAGGATTTCTCCCTTCCTGGCACCGCGGACTTCAAGCCGGTTCTTATCCAGGAAAAAAGCACGGCCGTTGATAAGATCGACCCGGTTGCGGGAGTAAAACTGAGTGCGCAGCTTCACC
>JAJUHY010000326.1 GCA_029265735.1 Marinobacter segnicrescens
ACTGCCCACAAGCGCGAGCTGCCGATAGCCCCGGACTTGTAATTTCCTGAATCGCGTCAACTATACAGGTTATCAATGACTTCCAGTTGGCCAGTTGCGAGGAAACTAAATGGAGTTCAGGGATTACTACGCGGTACTCGGCGTCAGCGAGTCGGCCTCTGCGGATGAAATCAAGAAGGCCTATCGCAAGCTCGCCCGGAAGTACCATCCGGATGTCAGCAAGGAAGAGAACGCT
This sequence comes from Marinobacter segnicrescens, assembly GCA_029265735.1. Lineage (GTDB taxonomy): Bacteria > Pseudomonadota > Gammaproteobacteria > Pseudomonadales > Oleiphilaceae > Marinobacter > Marinobacter segnicrescens_A. Next base: position 236 of record JAJUHY010000326.1, read on the forward strand.
GACGAAAAGTTCAAGGACGTGGGCGAAGCCTATGAGGTACTGAAGGACCCGGAGAAGCGGGCAGAGTACGATCAGCTCCGCAAGTACGGTGCCCGCAGTGACGGCTCATTTGAGCCGCCCCCGGGCTGGCAGAGCGCGTCAGGCTTCAGTAGCGGTGGCTACACCGAGGCCGACGCCCGCCAGTTCAGCGACTTTTTTGAGGAAATTTTTGGCGGTCGCGGCGCAGGTGGGTTCAGCGGCGGCTTTGGTGCCTTCCGTCAGAACATGCGGAGCCGGGGCGAAGACGTCCATACCCGTCTGGCCCTGTTTCTGGAAGAAGCTTTCCATGGCTGCGAGAATCAGATTCAGTTCACTACACATGAGGTCGACGGACAGGGTCGTCTCGTCGCCCGTCCGAAGACCCTGAACGTAAAGATTCCGGCTGGTATGCGGGAAGGTCAGCATATCCGCCTGAAGGGACAGGGTTCGCCCGGGACTGGCGGCGGGGAAAATGGCGACCTGTTCATTGAGGTGGAGCTTGCACCGCACCCGGTGTTCACGGTAGAAGACCGTGACATACTGGTGACCGTGCCGGTAGCCCCCTGGGAGGCTGCGCTTGGCGCCAGCGTCACGGTACCCACCGTCGGTGGCAAGGTCAGCCTTAAAGTCCCCAAGGGCTCAAACAGCGGGCGCAAGCTGCGGCTCAAGGGCAAGGGCCTGCCGGGCAGGCAGCCGGGCGACCAGATCGTGATCCTGCAAGTGGTGATGCCGGAGCGACACAGTAAAGAAGCCGAGGAGCTGTATCGGCAACTGGCTGAGGCCGAGAAAGGCTTTAACCCCCGCAGCAAGCTGCAAGTGTGACAGGAGGCAGGATGACAACCCGGAACACTACCATCACCGTCGAGGTCGAGGATCCCGCCGGGACGTTCACTCTCAGGGAGATCTGCGAGCGGGGCGAATGTCATGCGGAGTTTGTGATCAAGCTGGTCAGTCATGGCGTGATTACGCCGGTGAACGAGGCTCCCAATGCTGGTGACTGGGCCTTCGACCTGGAGGCACTGGCCCGGCTGCGGCGGGCCCAGCGGCTACAGCGGGATCTGCGAATCAACCTGCCTGGCCTGGCCATGTCCCTGGATCTGCTGGATGAGGTTCGGGATATGCGCCGTGAAGTTGATCGTCTCAACCGGTTACTGGCGAATTTCATGGCCGATTAGGTCTGCCACATGGCTGTCAGTTGTGTCCCGCCTTCTGACTCGCCAGAATAGGCGCCTCTGGAATTGCTACTGTTTACAAGGAGACTGTCCATGGGTGAAGCCAAACGTCGTCAGCAAGCCGGGGCTCCGGCGCCTCGCAAAGGTTCCCGTCGAGGCCTGATTTTCACCGGCCTGCTTATTATTGCCGTGGCGATTGTTGCCGGACTTTACTATCTGACTCAGCCGTCTCTGACGGGCCCGGGTGAGCTGCCGCAAGTCTCCGAGGATACGCCGGCGTTTCCGGCTGAGCTGGACCAGTACGGCGTATCTGTAGGTCCTGAGGACGCTGCCGTGGTCGTGCGCGAGTTTGCCGACTATCAGTGCCCCGCCTGCGCCCGCTTCGCGGAGGCCAGCCGCCGGCTGAAGGAAGAGTACCTGGAGTCAGGCCAGGTGCGTTTCGTTTTCTTCGATCTTCCCCTGCCACAACACAACCACTCGCTGGAGGCCGCCATGGCCGCCCGCTGCGCTGGCGACCAGGGTCAGTACTGGGACATGCACGATCGGCTGTTCGCTGAGCAATCCAGCTGGCAGACCTTGAGGGAAGTCAGCGATACGTTCTCGGGCTACGCCGAAGACCTGGGCCTGGATATGCGTCGTTATAACCGTTGCATGGAGTCGGAGCTGCATCGGGAAGCGGTCGCGGACAGCCGTAATGTTGCCATCCAGCTGCAGATTGCCAGTACGCCAACAGTGCTGGTGAACAACATTCCCCTGAACCGCCCGGGCTGGGAACAGCTCTCCGCCGTGGTTGAACGAGAGCTGAACAAAGAGTAATACCCGCCTGGAGCCATTGGTTGGTTTTCACTTCGGGGTTTGGTTAAAATTCGCCCGCTAACGATTGTGCGCCAGCGATGCTGGCGCGTTTCCTTATGATTATGCTCCGGATTTACGATCCGGTTCGCAGGAGTTTTCATGTCTCAGGGTATTGTTGTCTGCGCGCTTTACCGCTTCGCAGAGCTGAATGACTATCAGGATTTACGACAGCCGCTACTGGATCTGATGCTGGCCAATAATGTGCACGGCACCCTTCTGCTTGCCCGCGAAGGCATTAATGGCACCATTGCGGGCAGCCGTGAGGGTATTGACGTTATCCGGGCCTGGCTCGCCCGTGACCCGCGCTTTGATGGGATCGATTACAAGGAATCCTTTGTGGATATCCAGCCCTTCAAACGCACCAAGGTCAAGCTCAAGAAAGAAATCGTCACCATGGGCG
>JAJUHY010000043.1 GCA_029265735.1 Marinobacter segnicrescens
CAGAGGGCGGCGGCGCCAGCATGGCCAGCGAAGGTCTGGAAGCCCGTACCCATGGTGACTCCAACCTGGCGCAGTACGTTGCAATGGTATGGCGAGAGCTCCCCGTGCCGGTCATTGCTGCCGTACACGGTGTCTGCTTCGGCGGCGGTCTTCAGATCGCGCTGGGCGCGGACATCCGCTTCACCACCCCGGATTCCCAGTGGGCAGTAATGGAAATCAAATGGGGACTGGTGCCGGATATGGGTGGTATGGTGCTGCTGAATGAGCTTGTTCGCCCGGACGTCTTCCGCGAACTGTGCTACACCGGTCGCGTAATGAGCGGACAGGAAGCCTATGAGCTGGGAATCGCAACTCATGTCGGTGGCAATCCCCGGGAAGAAGCGCTGGCAACGGCTCAGACCATCGCCAGCAAGAACCCCGATGCCATCCGCGCCATGAAACGGATTCTCAATACCGCTACGACACCAAAAGAGCACGCGGCCCGCATTCTGCTGGAAGAATCCCGGGAACAGGACCGGATTATCGGCAGCCCGAACCAGGTGGAAGCCGTTTACGCCAACCTGGAGAAACGCGCGCCGAAGTTCGCTGATCCGGAAGTATAGGCCGCCCTCTGGGACGCCTGCCTGACAACGGCGTTCAGGCGGGCTGGCCTCGACACAAACTGTGCACTCGGTCCGCTGGGCGAGTTGACGTCATCCGTCAAAAAAGGTTTCATACCAGCACCGGCCATTTAGGAACCAGGCCGGAGCCTCAAGCGCAGAAGACCAAACAGGGACGACAGGGATGTTAAGCAAGGACCCCATCCGGATAGCGGGCCCGCTGGGCCGTATCTATTCCTTTACCAGGCATTATCAGGGCGACGACTTCTTTGAAGGGCCCCGCCTGGCTTTCCACCACGACCGTGCCTATGCCCGCGACCATCTGCTACGCCTGACCCGGTCAGTGGTCGATGACCCTTTCAATTACCGCCTGCTGGACGTCTGGCAACTGGTGTTCCAGAAGCCTTGGACAAGGCCCCGAAACGTATGGGAACTGGTCACCGACCTGACCGACAAGATTCACCGGGGTGAACTTTTTGTGTATCTCGAGCCCAACCTGGAGCGGGATACTCCGAGCCTGGTGAAGGATGGGCCGGGGGAAGGGGAGGCCGGGTTAATCGAACGCATCAGTGAACAACTGACGGCCGATCAGCCACGCGTATCCGGACCGAAGCCGGCCAGTACATCCGCCAGTTGGGGGAGCGATTACTGGGGCGGCCTCTCGGATACGGCATCTGCGATTTCATCAGACATTGCCGCTGAGCAGACAGAGCTGTACGAGAACACCTCCGGCTGGGGTAACGTGATGTACCCTGTGTTCAAGCCGATCGAGAACTTTGGCACTTTTATCGGCAACACGTTTGGCCTGATGTCGGCACTGTCGCCCAAGGGCATGAACCCGAAAGTAGCCGAGTATTGGAGAGGAATTGGCGACAGCGTCCGCGCCCTGGGCGGCAAGGTTGTGGATGCGGTGGGTGGTGATGGCCGGGCTGCGGGGGAGATTACGCCGGCTGTTGCGAGTATTTTAGTTACCAAAAAGGTGCCCGATGTAAATAAGTCGGGGCTGGACAAGCTTGTTCCCGATGGCCAGTTCAGCGAAGGGCTAGATGTTGGTGCCAGCGCACCGTTTGCGGCTGAGGCTTTAGGAAGGAAGCTGAGTGCTCTGGAGGATGCTCAGCGCACTGCGATGAAGATTGAAACGCTCGCTGATGGCAGGGTTCTATATATCGGACCAGAAAAACCTGCCAGAAATCCTGGCCCCACTCGTGGGGCCGCTCTTGTGACTGAGCACAACCCCACGAGTGGCCAAGTCCGACAATACTACGAGAACTACAACCATGATGGGTCCATTAATCGTGTTCATCCCAAAATGATTGATGGGCAGGTAGTGGACTCCATACATTACCCCCCTACGAAAAGAGAGCTGGAAGGTAATTGACCAATGGACCAACAGACTATTGCCAAAGAACTCGAACAACTTTTGAATCGTGATTCCTCCATTAATATTCCTGAGATCGCTAGCTGGGCATACAAGGCAAGACTAGATTCTTTGAGAGAAGTGGATAGAAGCGTGCTAGATATTTTGGAGGAGTTGGGCGCTATGGATATGGGACCTGAGTTCGAATGGACAGAAACTGAGTTGAGAGGTCTGGTAAGCACGCTCAAGCGCTAAACGAGACTCGATAAGGGTCTGTGATGGCTGGAGAGCACGCATCCATGCGTACTCAAGGGAAATCTGGGCCGCATCCGGCGCTACACCAGCTTTACTGCATCGCTGCATAGTTCCCGGCAGCCGCTTTCAGCACGGCTATCGCCGACTCGGCGTCTTCAAAGCCCTGGCTTTCCATGCCGCCATCGGGGCCTTTGTAGTTGGCGAACCAGGTGTCGATGATGTCGCTGACGCCGGGGAACTCTTTATCCAGCTGGGAAATGCTTTCGATGTGGGAGAAGGGTGATTCCTCGGCCAGAACAGCGATCAGCTTGTCGTCCTGCTCGCCGCCGTCCAGCATTTTCAGTACGCCGATAATGCGCACGTCAACAATCTCACCCCGGGGGATCGCCTGGCTCAGGATGATGACATCCAGCGGGTCGCCGTCGCCGCCCAGTTCCTTGGGTAGGGCCGTGCCGGGAATGGCGCCGTAGTTGCCGGGATAGCCCAGGTAATTGACCACACGCGGCTCGCCGTTTTTGTATTCCCAGTAGACCGCTTTCGGATCGTCTTTACTGACTTCCCACTTTGCGGATGTGCCGGTGGGGATTTCCACGATCGCCCTGGCGGTGCCGTCAGCATTGAGGGCGTCCAGCTTCATCAGGTCCTGTTTACCGACGATGGTGAAGTCATCTTTCATCGTCATTTCTGATGTGTAAGGCGTCGTTTCGGAGAACGCCAGGTTCCCCAGCGACTCGGCGTGGACCGCGCTGGCGAGAAGTGACAGACAGGTGGCGCTGGCAAGTAGTAAAGGTTTACGCATGATGACTCCCTGATTGGTTAGGACTACGAACCTATCAGGGAGGTGTGACAAATCAGTGACAGATTTTCGCGGTAAATCAGTGGCTTTGATCAGTGCGCTCGAAGATGGGGCATAAGGGGTGAAGCGGCTACAGCCGCTCCACCGCAATCGCTGTCGCCTCACCTCCACCGATACACAGGGACGCAACACCCCGCTTCAGGCCGTAGGTTTCCAGTGCGCTCAGCAGCGTAACGATGATCCGTGCCCCCGATGCGCCCAGCGGGTGGCCCAGGGCGCAGGCGCCGCCGTGGACGTTGACCTTGTCGTGGGGGATGTCGAGTTCCTTCATGGCAGCCAGCGGAACAACCGCGAAAGCTTCGTTGATTTCGAACAGGTCGACATCGGATACGCTCCAGCCGGTTTTCTCCATCAGCTGCTCGATAGCTCCTACCGGTGCGGTGGTGAACCATTCCGGTGCCCGGGCGTGGCTGCTGTGGCCACGAATGGCGGCCAAGGGTTTGAGGCCGCGCTTTTCAGCTTCGGACTGCCGCATCAGTACCAGCGCCGCCGCGCCATCGGAGATGGAGGAGGCGTTTGCCGCTGTTACCGTACCGTCCTTGCGGAAGGCGGGCTTGAGGGCGGGGATTTTTTCGGGGCGGGCCTTGCCAGGTTGCTCATCGGTGTCGATGGAGCCCGTGCTAACGTCGACCGGCACGATCTCGTTCCGGAAATGACCGTTTTCGATGGCTTTCAGGGCGCGCTCAAGAGACGCCAGGGCGTATTCGTCCTGCTGTTCCCGGCTGAACTTATAGTGATCCGCGCAGGATTCCGCAAAGGTACCCATCAGCCGGCCCTTGTCGTAGGCGTCTTCCAGCCCGTCGAAGAACATGTGGTCCAGCATCTGGGCATGGCCCAGCCGCGCGCCGCCGCGCATTTTGGGTACCAGATAGGGTGCGTTGGTCATGCTCTCCATGCCACCGGCAATGATGATGTCGGCGCTGCCGACGGCAATCAGGTCATGAGCGAGCATGGCTGCTTTCATGCCAGAACCGCACACCTTGCTGATGGTGGTGCAGGGGGTGGACAGTTCCAGTCCCGCGCCGAGGGCGGCCTGGCGGGCGGGTGCCTGGCCCATGCCGGCCGGCAGTACGTTGCCCATCATGACTTCGCTGACGTCTCCGTTACCCAGGGACGAGCGCTCGATGGCTGCCCGAATGGCAGTTGCCCCCAGCTGAGTCCCGGACAGGGATTTCAATTCGCCCTGGAAGCCCCCCATCGGGGTGCGGGCGATGCTGGTGATGACGATGGGATCGTTGCTCATAAGTCTTACCTTCGCGGAGTTGAATAATCGTTAATTAGAGTATTGGGCATTTTAAAGGGCCGCGGAAAGTGGCTGCAGGTTATCCCGGAGTTTTGTCAGAAGATAACAGTTCGGCACCCCGCCGGCCCAGGGAAACCGCGAGGGTTCCAACGGTGGCGGCGTTGTCTGATGCCGCATTGCCGGCCTCCGCGCGCTTGGCGATACCCTGGAAAATCACCGCCCAGCGGAACAGCGCAAACGCGTGGTGGAAGGTGGTCAGTCCGTCGGTAAAGCCGGCCGCTTCCAGATAGATGTCTTCAAACTGCTGGCGCTCGGGAATGCCCAGCGCCTTCAGGTCGGTGCCCATCAGGCCGCCGTATTCTTCCGGTGTGATATGCCACATGGCCGTAGCATGGGCCAGGTCCGCCAGGGGATGACCGAGGGTGGACAGTTCCCAGTCCAGGACGCCGACAATCCGCGGCTCGCTGGGGTGCAGCATCAGATTGCCGATGCGGTAGTCGCCGTGGACCAGTGTGGAGGTCTCGTCACCGTCGTCGTTAGCGGCCAGCCATTGGGCCAGCTGGTCGATTTCCGGAATTTCACGGGTCTTGGACAGCTCCCACTGCTGGGTCCAGCGGTGGATCTGCCGGGTAAAGAAGGGACCGGGGCGGCCATAATCCTGAAGTCCCTTCTCAGCCAGGTTCACTTTGTGCAGGTTCGCCAGAACTTCTGCCTTGTGCCGATAGATGCCCGCACGGGTTTCCGGGTCCATGTCTGGCAGCGTGCTCTCGTGGTAAACCTGTCCGTCCAGCCGTTCCATCAGATAGAACGATGCGCCCAGTATGGTCTTGTCTTCTTCAAGACGGATCATTTTCGGAACCGGCACACCGGCACCGTACAGGGCATCCATAACACGGAATTCCCGGTCGACGCGATGCGCTCCAGGCAGCAACTCGCCATTGGGTGCCTTGCGAAGCACCAGGTGGCGATCACCGGTATTTACAAAGTACGTGGGGTTCGACTGGCCGCCAGAGATGGGCGTGATCTCGACCTGGCGATCGATAGCACCATCAAGATGAGTCTGCAGATAGTTGACCAGAGCTTCGGGCTGAAAGTCGGTTTTCGTTTCAGGCGATGGGGAAGAGGGACTCTGCTGATGACTCATTGCAATAGACCTTGGATCTGAGAGTGGTGCGAGACCGGCCTGATCCACGGCAGGGGCTGCCGGATCCAGGCGGATAATCTGTCAATGCTGAATGTCTCGACGATAGGGCAGGCCGTGAGTATCCCAATCGTCGTAACGGACGATTTTGTTTTAAAGCTATGCTTTTTTATTTGAATTGATCAATCCTTATACCAATTCGTAATATCGTCGGAATGGACGATTTATTCTGTTGAAGGTCGACGCAGTCTGTTTGTCAGATAAAAACAACAACCAAATGATCCGCTCCTGGTGCCTCCGGCTGAACCATTGCTCCAGGGTTGACGGATCAGCTCACGGAGCACGCTGTGAACATACTGGAAATCCGCCAGCTGTCGCTGTCGTTCGGTGGCGTACATGCCCTGCAGAACGTCAGTTTCCACGTGCCGAAGGATACGATCACCACGGTGATCGGCCCAAACGGTGCGGGTAAAACATCACTCTTTAACTGCATCTCTGGTTTTTATCGCCCCCAGCAGGGCGACATCCTCTATGAGGGCGAATCCCTCAAGGGCATCAAGCCGCCCAAGCGTGCCGCTCTCGGGCTGGCCCGTACCTTTCAGAACATTGCCCTGTTCCGGGGCATGACCGTACTGGACAACATCAAGCTGGGCGCCCACGTCCACATGAAGACTGGACTGCTGGGAGCGCTGGCCTATTACGGCCCTGCGCGGCGGGAAGAAATGGCAATCCGGGAGGAAGTCGAGCGGCGCATCATCGATTTTCTCGAGATTGACCATATCCGGCGCCAGCCGGTAGCCAGCCTTCCCTACGGTCTGCAGAAGCGGGTAGAGCTGGCGCGGGCACTGGCGATGCGGCCCAAGGTGCTGATGCTGGACGAACCCGTGGCTGGCATGAACCGGGAAGAAAAAGAGGATATGGCCCGCTTCATCCTCGACCTGCGGGAAGAGTGGGACATCACCGTGCTGATGGTGGAACACGATATGAGCATGGTGATGGATATTTCCGACCACATCGCCGTGCTCAACTTTGGTCAGGTCATTACCGAAGGTGTGCCGCAGGATGTGCAGAAGAACCCGGAAGTGATCAAGGCCTATCTGGGTAACAGTGACATTGATGACCTGCGCAAGCGACTCAACCCGGACAGGGAGGCGGCCTGATGGACTGGCTGTTTTTTGGTGAGATCAGCCTGGCGGGGCTGGCGATGGGCGGGCTTTACGCACTGATCGCCCTGGGGTTCGTGATTATCTACAAGGCCACCCGGGTGATTAACTTCGCCATCGGCGAGATCATGATGTTTGCTGCGTATCTGTTTCTGGCATTTGCCGGCGGCATGCAGCTGTCACCGTGGATTGCGGTCCCGCTGGCGGTATTGGGCGGTGCCCTGTTGGGTGGCGTCATTGAGAAGGTCATGATCCGCCCCATGCTGGGGGAGTCACCCATCGCAGTGGTGATGGTCACGATCGGCATCGCCAGTATTCTTGTTGGCCTCGTCGAACTGATCTGGACCGCAGACCCTCAGCTGCTACCGGAATTTCTGCCGCGGCAGCCGGTGTTTATCGGTGAACTCTACCTCGCACCCAAGATTGCCTACGGGTTTGTGATTGGCATGGTGGTGCTGGCGCTTTACCTGCTGTACTTCCGCTTCTCCCGTGGCGGGGTCGCGCTCCGTGCGACCGCATCGGACCAGGCTGCAGCCTACTCCATGGGTATCAACGTCCGCCGGGTATTCAACCTGGCCTGGGTATTCGGCTCCCTGGCGGCAGCCCTGGCCGGGATTCTGGTGGCGGCTACCGGTGGTCTCAGTCCCCAGTTCGGCATTATCGGTCTGAGCGTGCTGGTGGTGGTTATCGTGGGCGGCCTCGACAGCATCGTCGGGGCGCTGGTAGCTGGCGTCTTTATCGGCTGGCTCGAGACGGTCGCGGGGGCCTATCTGGGCGGCGCTTACCGTATGCCGGCCACCTTTGCGGTACTGGCCATTATCCTAATCTTCAAACCCTACGGCCTGTTCGGCACCCATGAGATAGAGAGGGTCTGATATGCGCATCGGTGACGCGAAGCAAACCTATCTGGCCGACGAGGCCATCTGGACCAGCAGTACGCAGAAAGCCTGGTTCACCCTGTTACTGGTCGCACTGCTTGGGTTTCCGTTTCTGGCCAACCCTTACCTGCTGTATCTGGGGTGCCTGGTAGGCATCGCCATCATTAGCACGACCGGGCTCAATATTCTGACCGGTTACACCGGGCTGATCTCACTGGGCCAGGCCGGTTTCATGGGCGTCGGCGCCTATACCGTTGCCTGGTTATCGCTCCATACCGCTCTGCCATTCCCGGTCACATTGCTGGCAGCGGGCCTGGTGGCGGCCGCGGTCGGAGTACTGGTGGGCCTGCCTTCGCTGCGGGTGAAAGGGCTTTACCTGGCGATTGCCACCCTGGCGGCGAGCGTTTTCCTGCACTTCATTTTTGCGGAATGGAAGTCGGTCACCGGTGGGATGGAAGGCCTGAGCCTGCGCCCGGCCCATCTGTTCGGGCTGGAGTTCCGCAGTGACTTTGCGATGTACTTCATTATTGTGCCGCTGGCGATCCTGGCACTGTTCTGCGCCAAAAACCTGTTCCGCACCCGGGTCGGGCGCGCGTTTATTGCCATCCGTGACCGGGACATTTCCGCAGAAATCCTCGGCATTCCGCTGCTGAAGTACAAACTGATGTCCTTTGCCCTGAGTTCGTTCTACGCCGGCGTGGCCGGAGGGCTGTTCGCGTATTTCTATCGGGTGGTAACCCCGGAGAGTTTTCCACTCTCCATGTCGATCTTCTATCTCGCCGCGGTCATTGTCGGCGGCATGGGCAACCTGCTGGGGGGCATTCTGGGGGCAGCGTTCATGACCCTGGTACCCGAGGCCCTCAAGCTGCTGACCGCCGCAATGACACCGTTCTGGCCGGATGCGCCCGTCTTCATGTCGCCCATGCTGGAGATTATTTTTGGTGCGCTCATCGTGGGCTTTCTGATTTTTGAACCCCATGGGCTGGCAGAAATCTGGCGCAGAATACGCCGGTTCTTCCACCTGTGGCCATTCCGTAGCTGAGCAACGCTACTGCTATCAAGTACCCGACGATTCCAACAACAAGAAGCAAGGAGTTAACCCATGTTCAAGCAACTGATTCGCAAGGGCCGTCGCCTGGCAGGAGTCGGCAGCATGGTAGCCGCCCTCGGTCTGGCTGCACCGGTTATGGCGCAGGACAAGGACCCGATCGTATTTGGAGGTTCGATTCCCTTGTCCGGGGTGTTCGCATTCGCCGGCATCCACATTCATGCCGGGCTCACAGACTACACCAACTGGCTGAACGAGCAGGGCGGTATCAATGGCCATCCGGTGCAATACGTAATGGAAGATACCGGCTATGAAGTGGACCGCTCGGTAGCCGCGTTCAAGAAAATCTCCAGCAACCCGAACCTGGCCACCTATTACGGCGACAGTACCGGGTTCATGAAAGCCATCGCCGCGGAAGTGAACGAGATGAACTCGGTGCTGCTGTCCGGTGCATCTTTCGCAACGGCGCTGACAGAGAACGAAACCTACCCGTTCCAGTTCATCCCGGGCCCCAACTATACGCAGATGTTCGGCATCATCCTGGAATACATCGCGAGCCAGGGCAAAGACGGGGATATGCCAACAGTAGCGTTTGTGTACAGCGACACGGAGTTTGGCAAGGACCCGATCGAGAACGGCAAGGCCCGGGCTGCTGAACTGGGCATCAAGGTGGTTGAGGAAATCGTCACCAAACCGGGAAGTGTCGACGTATCCGCTGAGGTTCTGAAAATGCGTCGTGCCCGGCCGGATTACGTGATCTTCCACGGTTATATCCTGTCGCCGATCAATGAATTCATGGTGCAGATGCGCCAGATGGGCCTCGATACCAAGTTTATGGGCACCTTCTGGTCTTCAGACAAGCTGATTATCGAGCGGATGGGTGAGGACGCCGACGGCTACATGGGTGTCATGCCCTACAACTACTACGACAGTGAAGACACCGGCCCGATGATGGAGATTCTCCGGGCCCAGGCGAAAAAGAGCGACCCGAGCATGGAGTACCGCCCCACCGGTTATATGCAGGGCTGGTTTAACGCCATGGTGTGGACCGAAGTGGTCAAGCGCACCCTTGAC
>JAJUHY010000266.1 GCA_029265735.1 Marinobacter segnicrescens
AACGATCGTGGCTGCACTCTGTCAGCAGGGTTGTGATCGGGCCTTCGCCGCTGGCCTGTAAAGCCAGTTTGCCGTTGAATTTCAAGGTGCTGCTCATCAGGACACTGGCCACGAGGGATTCGCCCAGCAGCCGGGCAACCGGTTCGGGATACGCTGTCTGTTTCAGAATATCGCCGTAGGAGTCGTGGAGATGCACCCAGGCACCACGGATCTGGCTGTGTTCAAAGAGAAATTTGCGAAACTGGTCGCTGGCTGTCATCGGGAGCTCCGGAAGAACTTGGGGCAGCGGGTTACAGACCCTGCTGCTCACGGAATTTCTGAATGTCCCGCCGATCCTTTGTGGTCGGTCGACGGGCCGGGGGGAGTTGGGCTGCCTGCATGGTTTTGCGTTGCCAGGCCAGATCTTCCCGACGGCGAATACTGTCTTCGGTTTCGTGGTAGAGGGTCTGAGCTTCCGGAGCGCCCCGGCGCTTGTCCGAAATACCGTCAATCACCACGGTTTTTTCCTGCCAGCCGAGCCGTAAGCGGACAGTCGCGCCGGTTTCCACCACTTTTCCAGGTTTGCAGCGCTGTTCATTGTAATGAACCTTGCCACCCTCAATGGCTTCCTTGGCGAGGGTGCGCGTTTTATAGAAACGAGCGGCCCAGAGCCATTTGTCGAGACGTACCGCGGTTTTATCAGTGTCGGTGTGCCTGGCGCTCATGTTCCTCTCGTGACAGCGCTGTTTGATGCCCTTACCTCTATTATAGCGACCCCCTCCCGGCTTTTGCAGTGTGCGGGCCGATCAGGTCGGGCAGGACTTCGTCAAAATGACGCACAGCCGGGATTTCGGGGTGCGTTTCCAGGTCCGGTTTCTTACTGTCGGGAGCGAGAATGGCAAGGCACTGGCCGATACCTGCGAGGCGGGCGCTCTCCAGCACCGGCAGGCTGTCATCCACCATAATGGCCCGCTCACGGCGATGGGTATGATGGTCCAGTAGACGGTCCCAGAACGCCTGTTCTTCCTTGGCGGCGCCGAGGTCGTGGCTGGAGATGATCCGGTCCACCAGCTGATCAAGGCCGGTCCGGTCCAGTTTCAGTCTCAGCGGGTCCGGGTGGCAGTTGGTGAGAATGATCGGGGTCAGCCCTCTGCCGCGAAGCGCCTGCAGGAATTCTTTCACCCGGGGCCGGTAGGCGATGCGGTCGCCGACCTCGGCCTTCAGCGCGGTGATGTCCAGGCTCAGGCGCTCACTCCAGTAATCGGTGCAGTACCAATTCAGGCTGCCCCGCTCAGCCATGATCATGGGAAGGATCTGGTCCCGCGCCTGTTGAGGGGAGAGGCCATTTGCCTCACCAAAACGGCGGGGAAGGTGTTCGAGCCAGAAGTGGTTGTCGAAATGCAGATCAAGCAGTGTTCCGTCCATATCCAGAAACACCTGATCAGCTTTTGACCAGTCAATCATTAACGGGGCACCCTGTCAGTTACTGAAACCGCAGGCTGCCCAAGTTTGTCATAACGTGCAAGTAGGGGAACTACTCAGACACCACTGCCTGCTTGCGGCCGGAGTTGGTGCAGCCAAGGCAGCGCACGAAAGTGGCTTCGGCCGGTCCCTTCACCAGTACCTCTCCGGCCTCTGCCGCATTACCGCCCAGCAGCGAGAAAGGCAGGGAGACAATGTAAACCGCGGTACCTACAACAGTAGTGGCGAGCAGTACCGGACGAATCAGGACAGCATCGGTGGTCATGGCGAGAGCGGACGGTTTTTCTTCCACGGCCTGGGCGTGTGCAAGGGATGAAAACCCGATCAGGCATGCTGCCAGAGCAGTCAGCAGGGTGTGGGATAGGCGTTTGTACATCATGTCAGTCTCCTGGTTCCTGATTCGTCGCAGGTCGTCAGAAGCCCTGCGTTATCAAAAGATTCTGTCACAAGTGTAACCGAAATGCCGTTATCCGGAGCCGCAAATGTGATCGATTTAGCTGGACGGACGAAAACCTGTCTGATCGGGACCCGTTATCGCTGACAGCGAGTGCAGTAAATGGTGCTGCGCTGGTTCATGCGGATCTCCCGCAAAGGTTGCTGGCAGGTGGGACAGGGTTGGCCGCGGCGGCCATAGACCAGTAGTGACTGGGCGAAATAGCCGGGTTTGCCATCGCTGTTCACAAAGTCCCGCAGGGTCGTGCCCCCGGCCAGAATGGCGGCCGCCAACGTTTCCTTTACCGCTTCGGCCAGCTGATGGTAGCGGGCGGCACTGATTCGCCCGGCCGGGCGGTTGGGGTGTATGCCGGTTTTGAACAGGGCTTCGTTCGCGTAGATATTGCCGACTCCGACCACTATCCGGTTATCCATCAGGAAGCTCTTGACCGGCGTTTTCCGATCCCGTGAGCGGCGGAACAGATACGAACCGTTGAACTCTTCCCCTAGCGGCTCGGGGCCCAGGTTCGCCAGCAATGGATGAGGAGTTGCGTCTTCAGCCCATAGCCAGCAGCCGAAGCGGCGAGGGTCGTTAAAACGTAGCCGGACCCCATCAGTGAACACCAGATCAATATGGTCATGTTTCTGCGGTGGCGCATCGTCGGTGATCACCCGCAGGCTTCCGGACATGCCCAGGTGGACGATCACCGTGCCCTGGTCAAAATGCAGCAGCAGATACTTGGCGCGACGGTCCACCTCGCGGAGCGTGGCGCCTTTCAGGCGCGCCGGGAGGTCTTCGGGCACCGGCCAGCGTAGCCGGTGATCGCGGATAATCAGCTCATCCACAACCTTGTGCAGGGCATGGGGTTCGATGCCCCGGCGGGTAGTTTCTACTTCGGGCAGTTCGGGCAAGACGGGCTCCTGAGAAAACGGTAACAAAAGACTGAGCGAAAGCCGTTGTTTGGGCGAACAGGTGTACGCTAGAGTGAGCTATACCTGTGCCCCTGAGCAGGTCACGGTGTACGACCACCGGCTAATTCGTAAGTTGAGGAATCTTGTATGTGGTATAACGGTCTCCTGGACCTGACCTGGGTCCAGCTGATACTGGTTACCCTGGCATTAACGCACGTCACCATTATAAGCGTAACGCTCTATCTGCACCGGCACTCAGCCCATAATGCGCTGGAGCTGCACCCGGTACTCAGGCATTTTTTCCGGTTCTGGTTATGGCTGACCACCAGTATCAATACCAAAGAATGGACCGCGATTCACCGCAAACACCACGCCACCTGTGAAACCGAAAATGACCCTCATAGCCCTGTAGTCAAAGGGATTCGCAAAGTACTGTTTGAGGGCGCTGAGCTGTATGCCGAAGCAGTCACGCCTGAAACCCTTGAGCGTTTTGGCAAGAATACACCGGACGACTGGGTCGAGCGCAACGTGTACACCCGTTTCCGCAACGGCGGTATTGCCCTGATGTTCCTTATTGACGTGCTACTGTTCGGCGTCAACGGTATCTGGATCTGGGCCGTGCAGATGATGTGGATTCCCATCTGGGCTGCTGGCGTGGTCAACGGTCTGGGGCACTATGTGGGTTACCGCAATTTTGAATGTCACGATAATGCCCGCAATATCTCGCCGCTGGGCATTATCATCGGCGGTGAGGAGCTTCATAACAACCACCATACCTATCCCAACTCTGCCAAACTGTCCCGTCGCTGGTATGAAGTGGACATCGGCT
>JAJUHY010000292.1 GCA_029265735.1 Marinobacter segnicrescens
CATATCGAACAGGCTGGCGTGCACTCCGGCGATTCTGCCTGCTCGCTGCCGCCGTACACCCTGCCGAAAGACGTACAGGGGGAAATGCGCGAAGCTGTCCGCAGGATGGCCCTGGAGCTGGACGTAATCGGCCTGATGAACGTTCAGCTGGCGTGGCAGGACGGCGAAATCTATGTAATCGAGGTAAACCCCCGCGCTTCCCGTACGGTGCCGTTTGTTTCGAAAGCAATCGGTGAGTCTCTGGCCAAGGTGGCCGCGCGTTGCATGGCAGGGCGCAGCCTGAAGGAGCAGGGCTTTACTGGGGAAATCGTACCCACCCACTTCTCGGTGAAGGAATCGGTGTTCCCGTTCAACAAGTTCCCGTCCGTTGACCCTATTCTGGGACCGGAGATGAAATCCACCGGGGAGGTGATGGGTATTGGTGACAGCTTTGACGAAGCATTCGCCAAGGCCGCTCTGGCCGCGGGCGAGCGCCTGCCGACTGAGGGAACCGCGTTTATTTCCGTGCGGGAAATGGACAAGGCCGGCGTGGTGAAACTGGCCCGGGACCTGGTAGATGCCGGGTTCCAGCTGATCGCAACCAATGGCACGGCCCAGGTGATCAGCGATGCCGGTCTGGAAGTGGAACGGGTCAACAAGGTGGGCGAAGGCCGTCCGCATATTGTTGACGCGATCAAGAATGGCAAGGTCCAGTTGATCATCAATACCACTGAGGGCCGCAAGGCTATTGCTGACTCCGCAGAGATCCGTCAGTCAGCACTTCAGTACAAGGTAAGCTATGCCACAACGCTGGCAGGAGGCGAGGCCTTCTGTCGCGCTATTAAATTCGGACCCGAGCGGACGGTACGCCGTCTGCAGGAACTGCATTCAGGAACGCAACTATGACGACTCGAGTACCCATGACTATTGATGGTGAAGCCCGCCTTCGGGATGAGCTTCAGCAGCTTCGGTCAGTCGAGCGCCCGAAAGTGATTGCGGCCATTGCCGAAGCCCGTGAGCATGGCGATCTCAAGGAGAACGCCGAGTATCATGCCGCCCGGGAGCAGCAGGGCTTTATTGAAGGGCGCATTCAGGAGATCGAAGGAAAACTGGCGGCAGCACAGGTGATCGACGTCACTACGATCGAAAATACCGGCCGCGTGATTTTTGGAACCACGGTGCACCTGTTGAACGTTGAGACTGACGAACAGGTGGTCTACAAGATCGTGGGTGAGGACGAAGCTGATATCAAGGAAGGCAAGATCTCTGTTTCATCACCGATTGCCCGGGCGCTGGTCGGTAAGCATGAAGGTGAGGTGGTCGCTATCCGCGTGCCTTCCGGCACTGTGGAGTATGAAATCGAAGAGGTGGAACACATCTGATGATGTCTGCCACGGATGCGTCAGGTCTCCGTGGCGTCCGCTAATTACTCCTGTGGCGCCCCGGCGACAGAGGCTTGACGTTACCGGAATCCTGCGGTGGTGGGGTTCCGGTTTTTTCTTGCAGCAGCATTCCCAGTTTCTCGTTAATACCCTCCAGGGCAGAAGCCATGAGGGACAGGGTATTGCTCAGTTCGCCGCTGACGCTGACGCCACTGGACGCCGGTGGCTCAAAGTCTGCTGAACTGATACTGGTGGGAATCTCCGGTTTATTGCCAATTGCGGGCTCGTCTCCCAGCAGGTCCTGCCGGATCGCTTCAAGATCCCGTCGGTCCAGCACCTGCCGTTCATCGGAGTAGGCGCACATCATCAGGCCATCGCAGAGCTTGTTGATAACCCGGGGTATGCCGCCGCTCATGGCGTAAATATCTTTCACCATGGCCTCGTCAAACAGAGGCGCCCCTTTGTGACCCGCGACCAGCAGGCGATAGTCAATGTATTCGCCGGTTTCCTTTTCAGACAGACCTTCCAGATGGAAGAACAGCTTTACCCGCTGGGAAAGCTGCTGGATTTTGCGGATGTGGTCCTTCAATTCGGGCTGGCCCAGCAGGATGACCCGCATGGCCGGTCCGCCAAGTCCCTCAAGACCCGCCAGCATGCGGATATCCTCAAGGTTCTCCTTGCTGAGGTTTTGCGCCTCATCCACGGCAAGCACAACGGGAGTTCCGCGATCCGCCATCATCTGCAGGTAATCCATGATGGCGAACAGCATGGTCACCTTGCTTTCGGTGCTGGCCTCGATCCCGGCCTGGTGGACCAGCAAGCGGAAGAAATCATCGGATTTCAGGTTGGTGTAGGACACATGGAGCAGTTTGAGGTTGCCGTCCAGGCTGCGGATGGTTTTCTTCAACAGGGTAGTTTTACCAGAACCGATTTCGCCACTGATAACCACAAACCCCTCGGGGCTCCAGATCGCCGAGTTCATATAGACGAAGGCCCGGGAGTGCTGCTGACTCATGTACACAAAATCGTCTTCCGGTGTCATGCGGAAGGGCTGGCGGCGTAATCCGAAATGGTCGAGATACATTGTTTGGGTCCGTGTGGGGTTCAGGCCAGGCGAATCAGTTCGTTCTGGTGCAGCTTGATGCGATCAGGCTGATACGCTTCATAGCTTTCGCTTACGGTGCCAAAACGGAAATCCTGCAGCAACCGTTCGAGCCGGCCGTAGCACTTATCCAGGTTAGTGTAGTGACGGAATCGTGAAAACCAGCTGGCGTTGTTGTACCTGGGCTGGTCCGGGTCCACTTCCCAGGGGTGCAGATAGAACATCTGTGGCTGGGTATCCCGGGCGCTGGCCAGACGGAACAGATGGCGAAATACCGGATAAGGGAACTGTCGGAAGTAACCTCCGCCAGCCGCCGGGACCGTCAGGCCAAACAGGCGGGCGGTGGTCAGCGGGAACTCCCGCAGAGAGCCGCCATTACTGGTCTGGATGGTGTAGGGAGTTTTCGGGGAATCCGGAATGCCATAACGGTCGTGGTGGATCGGGAAAATGCTGGAATCCCAGGTAAAGCCAAGCTCCGCCAGAATATCCAGTGCCCACAGGGACTCCCGGGTAATGGAATAGCTCGCCGCCCGGTAGCCGGTGACTGGCTGCTGGATAATATCTTCCAGAATCTGTTTGGACTTGCGGGTTTCTTCGGCAAACACCGCCGGTGTCTGGTCGTACACCAGTTGATGGCTGTAACCATGGGAGGCGATTTCGTGGCCCTGGTCGGCCAGTTTCCGGATCAGTTGCGGGTATCTCTCCGCGACCCAGCCCAGCACAAAAAAGG
>JAJUHY010000154.1 GCA_029265735.1 Marinobacter segnicrescens
TGGGCAGGGTTTTGTGGCGGATCCCCATGATTTCTTCCATGGAACCGTCGTCGTTGCGGGTCCAGGCGGTAACTTCCAGGCAGTCCGGCAAGGACTCCTGCTGGATGACCAGACTGTGGTACCGGGTGGCCTGCAACGGATTGCTCAAACCCTGAAAAACACCCGTATCATGGTGGAACACGGGTGATACCTTGCCGTGCATGACCTGGCCGGCGCGTACGACTCTGCCGCCGTAAACCTGACCGATGGCCTGGTGGCCCAGGCAGATGCCAAGAATCGGCAGGCGGCCGGCGAAATGCCTGATCGCGGCCATGGATACCCCGGCCTCATTAGGAGTGCAGGGTCCCGGTGAAATCACCAGCCGCTCAGGTTTCAGCGCTTCCAGCTGCTCCACCGTAATTTCGTCATTGCGATAAACCTCTACCCGGGCGCCCAGCTCTGCCAGATACTGGACGACGTTATAGGTGAAGGAGTCGTAGTTATCGATCATCACGATGTTATTCAAAGGCGATCCTCAGGCAGAGTGTCTGGCCGGCAATGGACAGCATTATAACGGAAATGACCAGGCCTGCGGTTCAGGACACGGTGGTCACTGGCAGAATGTGCTTGATAATGTCCGCCAGAGTAACAACCCCGATCATGCGACGGTCCCGTTTGATGACGGCGAGCTGCACACTCTGTTT
Source organism: Marinobacter segnicrescens (assembly GCA_029265735.1). GTDB lineage: Bacteria > Pseudomonadota > Gammaproteobacteria > Pseudomonadales > Oleiphilaceae > Marinobacter > Marinobacter segnicrescens_A. The sequence continues at coordinate 684 of JAJUHY010000154.1, forward strand.
ACGCATCTGGCCGAGAGCTTCATAAACCGGAATGCTGGCGTCCAGCACCAGTGCCCGGCGGGCGAGGCCCCGGGCAGGGCGGTTCTCGGGCTCCATCAGGGTATCCCGAACGTGCACCACGAAGGGGTTAAGCCCGGTATCGTCGAGCAGGAGTATGCGCAGGTGTCCTGACTCGATGGCGGCCTTCTGAATATCAGCGACGGTGGCTCCGACACGAACGTAAGCGGGTTTCTCACCCTCTGCAATCAGGGTGTCCACGGGCAATTCGCCCAGGTTGATCAGGCTTGAAAGCTGACGCTGAAGCTGTGGCTTGAGCGTACCGACACGACCTGAATGCTCAACCAGCTGGCGGATGGTTTCGATGTCCCTGCCGCCCACCGCTGCACTTTCCACCGGCTCTACACCAGAAGCCCGGACCAGTCGGTTTGCCAGCCGGTTTACCCAGGCAAGGAGTGGCCGTAAAGGCCAGACATACCCTCTGGACGCCAGCCCGATAGCCAGCGCCGATTTTTCCGGATGTGCGATGGCCCAGGATTTCGGCGCCATCTCGCCCACCACAAGATGCAGAAACGTAACGACGAACAGGGCCAGGCCGAACGACGCAGTATCGGCAGCCCATCCCGGGAGGCCGAAACCGAGCAATATCGGACCGAGCAAGCTGTCGACGGCTGGTTTGGTGACCGCACCCAGGGCAAAGGTACAGAATGTAATGCCCAGTTGTGCACCCGCCAGCATCAGGGTGAGGTCGTTCATGCCCCGCAGCGCCGCCCGGGCAGAGCGACTGGTGGCCGCTATTTCTTCCAGCCGGTACCGGCGCGCGCCAAGCAAGGCAAACTCAATAATTACGAAGAAGGCGCTGAGCACGATCAGCATCAGCGTTGTGAAAAATACCACGACAGGATCGGTCATATCATTCAGGCTCCGATGCCGTGGTTTCGATCAGGCGTACCCGGACCTCGGCAGGTACATGCCGGTCGATGCGCAGCACTTCTGCTACAAGCTGATGACGGACCGGGGCGTCATCCACCAGATCGGCGGGATCAACAGGCAAGTCAACGTGAATGGTATCGCCCTCCTCGGGCAATGCGCCCAGCGTGGCAATCAACATTCCGGCCATGGTTTCGATATCTCCGTGGGGTAAGGCGTGCCCGATGGCCCGCTCAACCTCGTCAAGGTGGGCGTCTCCGGCGATAACCCAGACGTTCGGACCTTCAGTAAGCACTGCTTCATACGCGTCGGTGTCGTGCTCATCGGTAATTTCGCCAACAATCTCCATGGCGAGGTCCTCGATTGTCAGTACGCCGGCAAAACCGCCGTACTCGTCGATCACACATGCCATCTGGCTGTTTGTTTCCACCAGCTGGGTGAGGGCGTCCGGCAGCGGCATCAGGGTCGGCAGCACCGTGGTGGGGCGCAGTACGGAGGCGGCGGTCTCGTTGCCGCGACCGGCGGCCAGCGCCTCCAGCACATCTAAAAGGTGCACGACGCCTATCGGAGTGTCATCGTCATCTACCACCGGATAGCGTGTGTGGGCCTGGGCCATGAGCTGACTCAGCTCCTCCAGCGTGGTATCAGGGTCCACCCAGTCCACCTGGGACCGGGGCACCATCGCATGCTCTACATCCCGCCCTGGAAAATCGAGGATTCGATCCATCATCAGTGACAGTTCGAGTGGCAGGTCGCCGCTGTCCCGGGAGTCGGCAATGATACGGGGCAGGTCTTCTTCCGAGGCGCTGACGTCCAGGTCAAGGACAGGTTCGATACGGCAAAGGCGGAGCAGCAAGTTGGCCGACTTGTCAAAGAAGCTGATGATCCAGCCGAACACCGCCATATAGATGAGCGTTGAGCGGGCCAGCCACCGGGACAGGGGTTCGGGGCTGGCGATGGCGAGGTTCTTAGGGTAAAGCTCGCCCAGAATCATCTGCACCACGGTGGCGATAACCAGTGCCAGCACGGTGCCGGTGGCAATCCCCACATGCATGGGAACGCCGGTGCTGGCCAGCAGAATGCCCAGGGAGTTTCCGACCAGCGGCTCGGCAATATAGCCTACCAGCAGGCCGGTGACGGTGATGCCGAGCTGTGCCCCGGAAAGCATGAAACTGGTACGCTTGGTGACGGCCAGAGCCCGCCTGGCTGAGGTGTCGCCTGAGGCGGCGAGTGCAGCCAGTCTGGTCCGGTCAACAGCCATGAAAGCGAATTCCTGGGCAACGAAATAGCCGTTGATTGCGATGATGACCAGGATAACGAGAATGCCAAACAGTAAGGTAAGAACAGTATCGATCATCGGCTTGCCCGCTGGTTAGTGCAGGAAGTATGAATGATAGCTGTTAACGCAGGGTCAGGGCCCACGAGTGGTTCCATGTTGAGGGACAATTGAACGGGATCATACTGGCTGATAAACGGGGGAGTCCAGCCCTTCGCGCTGTCGGATCAGTGCTCCGGATCAGGTTGGGAAGCTTCCAGGTCGTGCAGCCATTCACGCCAGATAGCAACCAGCATGGCCATGACCACCGGGCCAATGAACAGCCCGACGATGCCCATGGTGGTGACCCCTCCGATCAGCCCGAAGAAAGTGGGCAGGAAAGGAAGCCGGATGGGGCCGCCCACCAGTTTGGGGCGAATGGTCTTGTCGACGATAAACAGTTCGATGGAGCCCCACAGGAACAGTCCTATGGCCTCAATATAATTGCCGGTAGCACCCAGATAAACGGAAACCAGGGTGAACGCCAGCGGGGCACCCCCAGGGATCAGAGCCATGACGGCGGTCACCAGGCCCAGCGCTACCGGGGAAGGTACCCCGGTAATCCAGTAGGCGATACCAAGAACAACGCCTTCCCCGATGGCCACCAGTCCCATGCCGGTGACGGTGGAACTGACGGTGGCCGGCACCATCCGGGAGAAACGGTCCCAGCGGTCGGCCAGCACGATTTCACCGACACGGTCCAGCTGTGCGGCCATGCGGGTGCCATCCTTGTAGACAAAAAACAGCGTAATCATCATAAAGACGATGGCGAGAAAAATATGGAAGGCACTGCTGCTCAGGGCCAGCAGCCAGCGGTAGATATTGCCCAGCTGTTCACCACTGAGTATCAGTATCAGCTCGCTCAGGGCCTGGGGCTCGGCCACATGCCACTGCCAGTAGGGTTCCAGGGCATCACCGATAAACGGCATATCACGCAGCCATTCCGGCATGGCAGCACCGTGGCGGTTGGCTTCAAGAAGCCATTCTACCCACTGTTTGATTTCCCCAAACGCGTACCCGAGGGCCATGGACAGGGGCACGATCAGCACCAGCAGTACGATCAGAACCGCGATGGTGGCTGACAGCGGGTCATAATAACCACAGAGGCGCCTCAGGCGCCGGTACAGGGGCCAGCTTGCAAAGCCGATGATCAGGGCGCCGAGGACAGGTATCAGAAACGCATGGAAAAAATAGACCGCGACCAGAAGCAGAATGATCAGCAGCCATCGGGAAATACTGTTGTTTGGCCAGGCGCCCAAAAGACTTCCCCTGTTAGGTCAGTGGTTGTAATCGTTGTAGGTCATGGCAACCGCCCGGAAAATCGCCCGGCCCTTGTTCATCGTCTCCTTCCACTCCAGCCGGGGTACGGAGTCCGCAACGATGCCCGCGCCCGCCTGAATGTGCAGAACCTTGTCCTTGATAACAGCAGTGCGAATGGCAATTGCTGTGTCCATGTTGCCGTTGAATGAAAGATAACCTACCGCGCCACCGTACACGCCCCGCTTGACCGGTTCCAGCTCGTCAATGATCTCCATGGCCCGGATCTTGGGGGCGCCGCTCAGCGTTCCCGCCGGCAGGGTTGCCCGCAGTACGTCCAGGCAGGTGGTGTCCTTTTTCAGGCGACCGGTGACGTTTGACACAATATGCATGACGTGGGAGTAGCGCTCAACAATCATCTTGTCGGTGAGCCTGACAGTTCCGGTTTCGGACACCCGCCCGGCATCGTTGCGGCCCAGGTCGATCAGCATCAGATGTTCGGCGATCTCTTTGGGGTCTTCCAGCAGCTCTTTCTCAAGCGCCTTGTCTTCTTCTTCCGTCCGGCCCCGTCTGCGCGTACCGGCAATGGGGCGCACCGTCACTTCGTTGTCTTCCACCCGGGCCAGAATTTCCGGCGATGAGCCGACGATATGGAAGTCATCCAGGTCGATAAAATACATGTACGGGGACGGGTTCAGGATCCGTAATGACCGATAAAGGTTCAGCGGTGGCGCTTCAAAGGGAATGGTCATGCGCTGGGAGATTACGGTCTGCATGACATCGCCACTGAGCACGTATCCCTTGATGCGGTCTACGGCTTCCTCCAAGCGGTCCTGGCTAAAGCCGGAGATAAAGTCGCTCTCATCCACCGGTTTGTTGCGCAGGTGGTCAGGCGTGGTGGGTGCCTTGGCGGTACGCTGGTGCAGCTGCTGCTCCAGCTCATCCAGGCGCGCTGTGGCCCGGTTATAGGCATCCGTGTCGGCCGGGTCGGCAAGGACAATCAGGTGCAGCTTGCCTCGAAGGTTGTCGAAGACGACCAGTTCTTCAGACACCATCAGCAGGATGTCGGGAGTGCCGACCCTGTCTTCCGGGCAGGAATGGCGCAGCAGTTTCTCGATAAAACGAACGGTGTCATAGCCAA
>JAJUHY010000330.1 GCA_029265735.1 Marinobacter segnicrescens
GTGCGTATTCCGGCGAACGTGACCGGTCATTCCGGGGATCGTGACCGATTTGCACACGGCCATCACGCTGGAGTCAGTTTTGTACTCTGAGCGGTCACGATGGGTCAACCGATTCCGTATTTTGTGTTTTCGCTTTTCGCAGTGATTCCCCCTTCAGATTGAGTCGGTGAGCGCCGTGCAGGAGCCGATCCAGGATGGCGTCGGCGAGCGTGGCGGAGCCGATGTAGTCGTGCCAGTGTTCGGTTGGTAACTGGCTGGCGATGAGCGTTGAGCCTCGCCCGTGCCGGTCTTCGATCACTTCCATCAGGTCTTGCCGTTGTTGCGCGGTGACCTTCTGCATACCCCAGTCGTCCAGGATCAGCAGGTCGGTCTTCAGCAACTGGTTCATCAGCCGTGCGTAGCTGCCATCGCCGTGAGCGATGCGTACCTGCTCGAACAGGCGGGGCACCCGCAGGTAACGCACCGACAGTCCCTGCCGGCAGGCCTGGTTACCCAGAGCACACGCCAGCCAGGTCTTGCCGCAACCGGTTGGTCCGGTGATGCACAGGTTCAGGGATTGGCGGATCCAGTCACAACTGGCCAGGCCGGCCATTCGGGAGCGCTCCAGCCCCCGTGGGTGGCGGTAATTGATGTCTTCCACGCAGGCCGGCACCCGCAACCGGGCCGCCTTCAGCAGCCGATCCAGGCGGCGGTTTTCTCGGTGCAGCACCTCCCGGTCGATGAGCAAGGCCAGGCGTTCCTCGAACGCCAGGTCGTGGGTGTCGGGCTGTGCTCGTTGTTGTTCCAGGGCATCGCACATGCCGGTCAGCTTGAGCTGGCGCAGGGTATCGAGAGTGTTTTGAGTCAACATCAGTTTCTCCGGGATCAGTGGTAGTAGCGGGGGCCGCGAACGTTGGTGTGAACGGGCAGATCGGCCAGTTCCGGTTCTTCCTCGGTCAGTGGCAGGGGGAGCTGATCCAGGCCCTGCTTCAGGATCGAGGTGATGCTCTGGTAGCTGGCCGAGTTGATGGACAGCGCCCGGGCACAGGCCTGCTCCAGCCGGTCACGGCTGTAACGTCGACTCAGGTTCAATAGCCCCAGGCAGGCCCGGTAGCCATGTTCGGGATGGGGGCGATCCTTGAGCTGCCGTTGCACCACGTCGAGCGTGGCGGGGCCGATGTCCGTGGCCCAGTTCAGGAACCGGCCCGGCGACCAGTTCTGATGGGCCTGGTGGGACTTGGGCATGTGCTCGGTCAGGGTGACGAAGCGGCCTTTGCCGTGACGGGAATGAAGGGCGACCCGCTGGCCCTTGTGCATCACCTCCACGGACGTATCGGTCACCCGAACATCCAGCTTCACGCCCACGAGTGCGTGAGGCACGCTGTACAGCCGTTTGTCGATCTCGATGTGGTAGTCGATGCCCGGTCGTGCCTTGCGCCACTCGGCGTAGACGTAGGGTGTTCCGGGGAGCGGCCTGAGGGCGGGTCGGTCCAGTGCCTCGAACAGGCTCTGGTGGCTCTCGCTCCGCCTCTGGAACGGGCGCTGGTTCAGCGCCGGTAACAGTCCGGCGATGGCTGCGTTTAGCTCGGCCAGTGAGAAGAACGTCTGATGCCGCAACCGGGCCAGGATCCAGCGTTCAACCAACAGTACGCCGGCTTCGGCCTTGGCTTTGTCCTTGGGCTTGTAGGGGCGTGCCGGCAGTACCGCCGTCTGGTAATGGGCCGCCAGTTCCGCATAGGTCTCGTTGATCTGGGGCGTGTATCGGTCTGCTTTGGTGACCGCTGCCTTGAGGTTGTCCGGAACCAGTAATTCCGGTACGCCACCATAGAACGCCAGCATCCGCTGGTGAGAGGCTATCCAGTCCGGCAGGGACTGGCTCCAGGTGGCCTCGGCGAAGGTATAACTGGACGCCCCCAACACGGCCACAAAGATCTGGGCCTTGCGCATCTCGCCGGTGCTGCGATCCACCACCGGAACCGTGGGCCCGCAGTAGTCGATAAAGATCTTCTCACCCGCCCGATGGACCTGGCGCATGCTGCGTCGCTGCCGGCCACGCCAGAGCCGGTAATGGTGGCAGAACTGGCTGTACCGGCGAGCCTTGTCGCCGTGGCGCTCCACGTATTCGGCCCACAGCAGTTGCAGGGTGACGCCCTTGGTCTTCAGCTCCTGATGGACCTGGAAGTAGTCGGGCTCGGCAAAGCGTGAAGGCGGCGTTTTGGCCGGGAACAGCTGGGCTTCCAGCCGTGCCTCGTCCGTGCCTTCCGGCAACGGCCAGGTGATGCCTTGAGCGGTCGCCAGACTGACGTACTTACCGACCACACCCTTGGAGAGTCCGCAGGCACGGGCAATGCGCTCATGGCTCAGGCCCGCTTCGTACTTGAGGCGCAAGACCTCGATGATTTGTCGCATGGAAATCCTCGCTGCCGGCATCCGCCCTTCCTCGTGATGAAAAAAGGAAGTGGTATGCCGGATAAAATTGAAGAATTCCAGCGCTTTGGCAGTGATTCCGGAGGAACGTGACCGAGAATTCCGGCATCGTGACCGGTGATTCCGGAAAAATGTCCAAAATCGGTCACGATAAAACGGAATGAGCGGTCACGATCACCCGGAACAGGCGGTCACGTTCAAACGGAATGGGTGGTCACGATGGGCCGGAATATGCA
>JAJUHY010000049.1 GCA_029265735.1 Marinobacter segnicrescens
CCCCGCAGTCACTGACCCGCCCGGCTCCTGTCACTGGGGCCGGGCGGGAACAGCCAGTGCCTTCCAGGCCTGATAGCTGGTCAGATAGATATTCCCCGACAGGTTTTCCAGAAGCGCAGTTCCCCGCAACCGGTCCATCACCGGTCCTTTTACCTCTGACAGATGAAGCCTTACGCCACTGTCCTGTAGCCGTTCGTTGATGGTTTCCAGGCTTTCCAGAGCCGACACGTCAATAAGGTTCACCGCAGCGCACACCAGCACCAGGTTTTTCAGCCGAGGGTGCTCGCTCACCAGCTCCAGCACCCGGTCTTCCAGAAAACGGGCGTTGGCAAAATACAGGCTCTCGTCTATCCGCAGCATGACGAGCTCAGGGCTGGTTTCCACCTGATAACGGTCGACATTACGGAAGTGCTCAGTGCCCGGAACCCGGCCCACCACCGCACTGTGAGGCCGGCTGGTACGATAGAGAAACAGCCCGAGGGACAGCAGCACGCCGGCCAGTATGCCGGCCTCGACACTGTTGGTCAGGGTCAGGGCAATGGTGGCCAGCATGGCCATAAAGTCCGGGCGGGAATAGCCCCATGTGCGGATAATTGCCGGAATATCAATCAGAGTGACCACCGCGACAATAATGGTGGCCGCGAGGGTGACAACCGGCAGCAGGGCAATTACCGGCGTCATCAGTACCGTGGCCAGAGCTATGCCTATGGCCGTATAGAACCCGGCCGCCGGCGTTTCTGCCCCCGCCTCAAAATTGACGATTGACCGTGAGAAACCACCGGTAACCGGCATGCCACCGGAAAACCCGGAGGCCAGGTTGGCGGTGCCAAGGCCAAGCAGCTCCTGATCCGGATCAATCCGCTGACGGCGCTTGGCCGCAAGAGTCTGCCCCACGGACACCGACTCCACAAAGCCCACAACACTGATCAGAAATGCGCTCACCATCAGTTGCTGCCAGAGGCCCAGATCCAGCGATGGCATCACCAGCGCCGGCAGACCACCGGACACATCGCCTACTACGGCAAGCCCCCGCTGCTCCAGTCCCAGCGCCCAGGTCAGTAGCGTGGTCGCCGTCACAGCAATCAAAGGCGTGGTGCGTGACAACAGAGTCGCCATGTTAGCCGCCACACCCGCCTTTACCAGCAGGGATGGCAGGACATACCGGCCAGCGATGAGAAATATCAGCGTACCCGTACCCACCGCCAGGGTAAGTCCGTGGCTATCCCGCCACTGATCCACCAGTCCGCCCAGCAAGGCCAGCAGATTATCGCCACTGACCGACACCCCGAACAGATGACCTAGCTGACTGGCAACAATCACCACTCCGGAAGCAGAGATGAACCCGGAAATAACAGGGTGACTGAGAAAGTTGGCAAGGAATCCCAAACGGAAGACTCCCATCAGCACCAGCATCAGCCCGGACATGACCGCGAGCACGATGGCACCAGCCAGATACTCCTCCGAACCCGGCTCAAACAGTTTGCCGAGGGCGACCGCGGTCATCAGCGAGACAATTGCAACGGGACCCACCGACAGGGTACGGCTGGAGCCGAATATGCCATAGGCAACCAGCGGCAACATACTGGCGTACAGACCAACCTGTGGCGGCAGACCGGCGACCATGGCATAGGCCAGCGACTGGGGAATCAACATCACCGTGACGATCAGCGCCGCCACCAGATCACTGGAAAACGTGGCCGGACTGTACGTTGGCAGCCAGTCCAGTACCGGCAGGAAACGGGTCAGCTTCATGGCAGACCTCAGAACCGATTGATGGGTACTTTCAGATACACCTGACCGTTATCTTCCGCCGGCGGCATATGTCCGGCGCGCATGTTGACCTGTACTGATGGCAGAATCAGCCGTGGCATGCCCAGGGTCGCGTCCCGGGCCGTGCGCATGGCGACGAATTCATCCTCATCCACTCCTTCACGGACGTGGATGTTAGCGGCCCGTTGTTCCGCTACCGTGGTCTCGTGATGGAAGGTTTCGCGACCGGGAGCCTTGTAGTCATGGCACAGGAACAGACGGGTATCCGCAGGTAATGACAGGACCTTCTGAATGGAATGATAGAGCACACGGGCGTCACCGCCGGGAAAGTCACATCGGGCGGTGCCGTAGTCCGGCATGAACAGGGTGTCACCGACAAACGCCGCATTGCCGATAACGTAGGTGAGGCATGCCGGGGTGTGCCCGGGCGTGTGCAGCACCTGGGCAGTCAGACCACCAATGGCGAACGTATCCCCCTCATCGAACAGACGATCAAACTGGCTGCCGTCCCGCGCGAACTCGGTGCCCGCGTTAAAGACCTTGCCGAAAATGTCCTGCACTTCGGTGATTCTGGCGCCAATACCGGTCCGGCCACCACACGCCTGTTGCAGATAGGGCGTGGCGGAAAGGTGATCAGCATGCACATGGGTTTCCAGCAACCACTCTACTGTCAGCCCTTCCCGTCTGACATAGGCGAGGATCTGATCGGCAGATTGCACACTGGTGCGGCCTGACGGGTAATCAAAATCCAGCACCGGATCAATGATGGCGCAGGCCCGGCTTGCGGGGTCCCGGACCACATAACTGAATGTATTGGTAGGCTCGTGGAAAAAAGGCTGAACAACAGGATCGGGCATGACCTGATCTCCCCTCAGACTATCGAATATAGTTCTAAGCATATACCTTAAAGCTATATAGGGGAACCGCGGTTTCGTCCGCAGGCACGACCCGGTCTCTCCCCGATCCGGTTTGTGCCATCAGGTCACAAGCCTGTCTACTCGCCGGTTACAATGCGTTCCGCGTCTTCCAGGGACGTATGGCGGACATCCTCCCCTTCCACCATGTAGATAACGTTCTCAGCAATGTTACAGGCGTGGTCGCCGACCCGCTCCAGCGCCCGCAGCACCCACATGATTGACAGACAGCGGGATATGTTGCGGGTATCTTCCATCATGAACGTCAGCAGGGTGCGGGTCGCCGCCTGATACTCCTCATCCACCGACTTGTCGGCTTTCATGATGCGCAGGGCCTGCTCGGAATCCAGTCGTGAGAACGCGTCCAGCGCATCGTGCAACATGGCAGTGACATAGTTGGCGATGTGCCGCACCTCAACGTAGCCCCGGGGAGCGTGGCCTTCTTCTGCCAGTTTCAGTGCGAATTTGGCGATTTTCTTGGCCTCATCACCGACCCGCTCCAGGTCAGCCACCATTTTGATCACCGAAACCACGAACCGCAGGTCGCGGGCGGCTGGCTGGCGGCGGGCGATCAGTCGGGTTGCTTCCTCGTCCAGGTCCATTTCCATCCGGTCAACAACCTTGTCCCGGGCGCGGACCTCATCGGCGGCATGGGTGTCGCCTTCAATCAGGGCGTTAACCGCATCTGCGGTCTGCTGTTCCACCAGCCCACCCATCTTGAGAAAGTCATTCTTGAGACGGGAAAGATCCTCGTTGAACTGGTTGGAAATATGATTTCCATACATGTTTTCTTTATCAGTCGACATTTTTCTACTCCTGAAAAAGCCCTGAATCAGCCGAAGCGGCCTGTAATATAGGATTCGGTCAGCTCATGCTCCGGCGCGGTGAATAACCGGTTGGTTTCGTTGACTTCCACCAGATGCCCCAGATGGAAATACGCCGTGCGATGGGATACCCGGGCCGCCTGCTGCATGGAGTGGGTCACTATCACGATGGTGTAGCTCTCCGACATTTCTGCAATCAGTTCTTCAACCTTGGCGGTGGCGATGGGATCCAGGGCTGAGCAGGGCTCGTCCATCAGGATCACTTCCGGGCTCACGGCGATGGCACGGGCAATACACAGACGCTGCTGCTGACCGCCGGACATCCCGGTAGCGGTGGCATCCAGCCGGTCCTTGACCTCTTCCCACAGGCCGGCTTTACGCAGGCTGCCCTCGACAATGTCATCCAGATCGGATTTGCGGTTGGCAAGCCCGTGGATCCGCGGACCGTAGGCGACGTTGTCATAAATGGACTTGGGAAAGGGATTGGGCTTCTGGAACACCATCCCGACCCGGGCCCGGAGTTCCACCACGTCCCGCCGCGGGTCGTAGATATCCTCACCGTCCAGCAGCAGCGAGCCCCTTACACTACAGCTTTCAATACTGTCGTTCATCCGGTTCAGACAACGCAGGAAAGTGGACTTACCGCAACCGGAGGGCCCGATAAATGCAATCACCTCGTTGCGGGCAATGTCCAGGCTGATATTGCGAATGGCCGGGGTGTCACCGTAGGACACTTCCACGTTGCGGAGCTGGAACTTGGGATTCTCACAGAACGGAATACCAACGGTTTTGCCCTCTTCCAGGGCGGCCGCTTCACGACGGTCCTGCTGAGCCGGCTCAGCAACCTTGATGGCAGCCTTTTCCGTTTTCGTGATGTCATCCGGTATGTTGGAACTGGCGTTACTCATGTGTTCTCCTACCACCGGCGCTCAAGCCGCTTCCGCAGCCAGATCGCCAGTGCGTTCATACTGATCATAAAGGTCAGCAGCACCATGATGCCGGCTGACGCGAGTTCGATGAAACCCTGCTCGGCGCTGCTCGCCCACAGGTAGATCTGGACGGGAAGTACCGTGGCCGCGTCGAACAGCCCATCCGGAATGTCGACAATAAACGCCACCATACCAATCAGCAGCAGGGGTGCGGTTTCCCCGAGAGCCTGGGCCATCACGATAATGGAGCCGGTCAGCATACCTGGCATGGCCAGGGGCAGCACATGGTGCAGAACCACCTGCATACGGGACGCACCGATACCTTCCGCGGCTTCCCGAATCGACGGCGGCACGCTCTTGATGGCCGCCCGGCTCGAGATGATGATGGTCGGTACCGTCATCAGTGCCAGCACCAGACCACCCACCACCGGCACCGAACGGGGCATGCCGAAGGCACCGATAAACACCGCCAGCCCCAGCAGACCGAAGATAATCGACGGCACCGCCGCCAGGTTGTTGATGTTGACCTCGATAAAGTCCGTCAGCCGGTTACGGGGCGCAAACTCTTCCAGATAGATGGCCGCCGCAACGCCAACCGGAAACGACAGCACCAGTGTTACCAGCATGGTCAGCATGGAGCCGACAATGGCACCAAGAATACCGGCGTTCGCAGGCTCCCTGGAATCACCGTTCTGGAACAGAACATCGTTGAAGCTGGTGTCGATCACTCCCCGGGCCTGCAGCTCGTCTACCCACTGCTTCTGCTGATCGGACAGTCGTACCGTATAGCGGGGGTTATCCGCATGCTTGACGTACACTGAGACCGTATCATGGGCGAGGAATTCCAGCGTCTGGGTGGTGCCCAGCAAGCCCGGTTCTGCCCTGAGCAGATCCCGCAGGTCACTGGCGGCGTATGTACCCACCAGTCGCGACAGCTCCCGCTCCGCCGCCCGGCCTTCCACATCCGGGAACTGGGCTTTCAGCGCAGCAAGAATGGGCGCGGTGAAGTCCGCCATGGCCATTTCATCCCGATCCGTCGGATCGGTCAGGTACATAAGCTCACCATCCAGCTCGACGTCGAGGGTGATGGTGGTCTTCAGAAAGCCGGTGTGACCTTTCTGAATAATGTCGGCAAACAGGATGAGCAGGGACAGCAGCGCTATCGCAACCGCAATCATGCCGTAGAGCCGGAAGCGCCGTTCCTTGCGGTAGCGGCGCTTGAGCGAGCGGCGGACCAGCTCCGCCTGGGACGTTGGATTATTCATACTGCTCCCGATATTTCCGGACGACTTTCAGCGCGATCACGTTCAGGATCAGGGTGACGATGAACAGCAGCATACCCAGCGCGAACGCAGACAGTGTCTTGGCGCTGTTGAACTCCTGGTCGCCCACCAGCAGCGTGGCAATCTGAACAGTAACGGTAGTCACGGACTCCAGCGGATTAGCCGTCAGGTTGGCTGCGAGGCCCGCTGCCATCACTACGATCATGGTCTCACCAATGGCCCGGGACGCCGCCAGCAGAATGCCGCCCATAATGCCTGGCAGAGCCGCCGGGAAGATCACCTTTTTCATGGTTTCTGACTGGGTCGCACCGAGGGCGAGGGAGCCGTCCCGCAGGCTCTGGGGCACGGCGTTGATAACATCGTCGGACAGGGACGACACGAATGGGATGATCATGATCCCCATGACCAGACCAGCCGCCAGTGCGCTCTGGGAAGACGCGGTCAGACCGATACTTTCTGCAAGGTCGCGAATGAACGGCGCCACCGTCAATGCGGCGAAAAAGCCGTACACGACGGTCGGGATGCCGGCCAGCAGCTCCAGCAGCGGCTTGATAACGGAACGCGCCCGCTTGCCGGCGTACTCCGACAGATAGATTGCAGACAGCAGACCGGTAGGTACCGCCACCAGCAGTGCAATAACCGAGATCAGCAGGGTGCCGGTGAACAGCGGGATAACCCCAAACGCGCCATCTGCGCCCACCTGATCCGGACGCAGAGCGGTCTGGGGGCTCCAGCTGGTACCAAACAGGAACTCGGTTATCGGCACCCGCCCGAAGAAGCGTATGGTCTCGAAAATGACCGAAAACACGATACCCATGGTGGTCAGCACCGCCACCGCCGCACATACGAAAAAAATCCGCCGCAGTGTGGTTTCAACACTGTTGCGGGCATTCACATGGGGGGCGACCCGGAACCAGGCAAAGGCAGCTCCCAGCACAGTAACGAGAATAACCAGCACGGTTTTGAAAACCCTGCTCTGCTCCCGCAGGTTCTCAAGCAGGGCCGCGGCCTGAACTACCGCCTCCGGCGCAAGGTCCGGGTTGAGGCTGCCACGGGCGACGTTGCTGATCTGGGTAAACAACAGGCTGGCCTGACCGGCGGAATCCGGCGCCATGCCTTCCGGCAGGGATGCCATCACAATGCTGTGAATGACCTTACCTTCGAAGCCGGCCCACAGGCCCAGCAGGACCAGACCGGGGATGGCACTCCACAAGGCGGCGCGGGCCGCGTAATGGGTAGGCAGGGCTTTCAGATGCCGGACGCCACCAAGGGGCGCCGCGACGGCTCTGGATCGTTGAAACGACAGCCAGAAGGCCACGGCTGCCAGGATCAGAACCAGAGGAAGTAGATTTGCCGTCTGCATATCAGTCTCTGAGTTTAATGACGCGTTTAATATTGCAGGCGTGGACGCCTGTCTGTTTTTGAAGCGGGTGTTCGTTCAGTGCTTTTCTAATAGCAGGAACGCGGACTCCTGGTCCGCGCTCCCTTATTTCATCAATTTTTGCTTGATCCTGCGGTAACTTACAGTTCGTTACCGGTCATCGGCTCCAGCGTCTTGGCGCGCTTGGCAATTTCCGCACGCTCGTTACGCGGGTTGGGAATCAGGCCAACGTCAACCAGGTAACCGTTGTCGCCCCAGGCACCTTCGCTGGTGAACTCAGCCACGTATTCCTCAATACCCGGCACAACACCAACGTGGGCCTTCTTGACGTAGAAGAACAGTGAGCGCGCAACCGGGTAGTCTTCAGCGGAGATATTCTCCGGCGTCGGCTCGACACCATCAATGGTTACCGCCTGAATCTGGCCACTGTTTTCCATCAGGAAGCTGTAGCCGAAGATGCCCAGAATGTCCTTGTCACGAGCCAGACGCTGAACGATCAGGTTATCGTTTTCGCCAGCTTCGATAAACGGTCCGTCTTCACGCATGCTGTGACAGACGCTCTTGAAGCGGTCCTCGTCTTCATCTTCCAGCCTGGCGATAGCGTCGAACTGCTTACAGCCTCCCTCCATGGCGATTTCCACAAAGGCATCGCGGGTACCTGAGGTCGGCGGGGGACCCATTACGCTGATTTCAATATTCGGCAGGCTGGGATCGATTTCGCTCCAGGTCTTGTACGGGTTGGCTACCAGCTCATTGCCGCCATTCGGGTTGGGTACTTCCTTGGCCAATGCCAGGAAGATCTGGCCCAGGGACAGGTCCATTTTTTCTGCGTCTTTGGAGTGAGCGATAACGATACCGTCCGCACCGATGCGAATTTCGGTAATATCTTTAACACAATTGCTCTGACACAGGTCGAACTCGGACTTCTTCATGCGACGGGACGCGTTTGAAATGTCCGGGTGAACAGTGCCCACACCTTCACAGAAAAGCTTCAGACCACCACCGGAACCGGTAGACTCCAGCTTGGGCGTCGGGAAATCCGTGTTACGACCAAAGCGCTCAGCGACAACGGTTGCAAACGGATAAACGGGTGAGGAACCAACAATGCTGATGGTGTCCCGAGCCATGGCTGGGGTGGCGAGGGCTGCGAGGCTGCCTGCCACAGCAAGACTGGCAATAGCGGTCTTCAGTTTCATCACGTGGTGTCTCCATCGGGTTATAGGTTTCGGGTTATCCGATGAGCGCAGATTACGGCCAGTCTATGACAACTTTGTTACACCTGCTGAAATTATTTCCAGTACCAGACCAAATTCACTTGCACCCTTATGCCCGATGAATACCATGCTCAGCAAACAACAACACAGGTAGTATGAAATGACAGACTATGATGACGACCGGCCAGCGCCCCGCGGCGAATTGATGATCCAGGTGGTGCCACTGCCGGCCGATACCAATGCCAATGGCGACGTCTACGCCGGCTGGCTGGTACAGCAGATGGACACCGCAGCCGGTACTCTGGCCGGACGGGTCTCCCAGGGCCGCAACGCCACCGTGGCCATGGACCGGATGGAGTTTCTCTCACCTCTGCGTATTGGCGCGCAGGTGGGCTGTTACTGCGAGCTGGTGGATATCGGCCGCAGCTCCATGAAAATTCATGTTGAGGTGTGGACCCGGGACCGCAACAACAAGCCGCCGCGCAAGGTGACGGAAGGCCTGTTTGTGTATGTGGCCATTGATGAACATGGCCGCATCCGCGAGGTGCCCGCCCAGTAAAGGGCACCTCTTTACCCCGCTGTAACAAAACTATCATCACAGTCCTTTAGGTTCGGGGGCGTCATCCCTGATGCCTGAAGGAGCCCTGTGATGAAAAAACTCAAACTGCTCGCCTGTATTTCCCTGCTGCTGCCGATGACGGCCGCCGCCAGCTTCACCCTGGATAGCCGTTACGAAGACAAGGACGGCGACCTGATCGCCGATATTCCCACTGATGTTTCAAAACAGGTGGACCCGTCGACCCTGATCTTCGCCTACACCCCGGTAGAAGATCCGGCGGTGTACCGGGAGGTATGGTCAGAGTTTCTGGATCACCTGGCGGACACCACCGGCAAGAAAGTCCAGTTCTTCCCGGTACAGTCCAA
>JAJUHY010000202.1 GCA_029265735.1 Marinobacter segnicrescens
AGCAGAAACTGAACCAGCAGCGGGAAAAGCTGGCCCGGGACGGCCGTGCCACCGGCTGGACCCCGGGCGGGGCCACTACTACCGGCTATCCCTTTGCGCTGGGCTGTGACCAGCCACACGCCCGCCTCGGCGAGGCCCTGGACCGCTATCTTGGTGTGCGGGCTGAAGACCGCCTGTGGGGGCGCTGGGATGACGTCAGCTTCGCCAGCCCCGAAAAACCCGGCAATCTGCATGAGGCGCTGACTCTGATCTATCAGACCCGGAGTCAGCAGCAACGGGTGGCCTTTCCGCCGGAGGTTCCCCGCTACCTGGCAGGCATGCTGCTGATTGAAAGCGGTGGCCGCCATCGCGCCCATTCCGCTGCCGGCGCCCGGGGGATCATGCAGCTGATGCCCGGCGTGCTCCGGGACTGCGGCGTGGCCGAGCGCAACCACTGGCACCGCCTGGCCCAGTTCGACTGCGCCATGAAACTGATGAGCCGGAATGCGCGGATTCTGGAGCCGGTGATCAACAAGCACTTTCCCGGCCTGCCGGAGGCCAAGCGGCAGCGGCTGTTTACCCTGCTGCTGATCCAGGCCTACCACGGCGGAGCCGCCCGCATAACCCGGCTGATGGAAGACGAGGAACTCAACGGCCCGGCCCGCTATTTTGCGAAGCATCACGACCGGTTCAGCGCCGGCGATATTGCCTTTGGCATGGTGTTCCACAATCTGGGAAGGGATCGCCTGGGGCTGGCGTCCCTGTATTATGTGGCCGATGTGGAGCTGGCTACGCGGGCGCTGTGCGATATTTCGTCGCTGAGGCAAACGCCCTTCTGCCAGTAGACCGGCGGCTGATCAACGGAGAATGTCTTGCTTTCATTTCTTCCCCCGGGCCTGGCCCCCGAATTTGCAATGATTCTGCTGGCCTGTTCAGCACTGACGTCGCTGATAACGGCCGCGTTCGGGGCCGGCGGCGGAGTGATGTTGCTCGCGCTTATGGCCATGTGGGTGCCGCCGGCGGCAATCATCCCCGTCCACGGCATGATTCAGCTGGGTTCCAACGCTGGCCGCATGGCCATGACCTGGCGTCACGTGGACTGGCGGGTGATCGGCGCCTTTCTGCCCGGGGTTGTGCTCGGCGCTATCGTGGGGAGCCTGGTACTGGTACGCCTGCCGGCCTGGCTGTGGCAGGTAACCATTGCGGCGTTCATACTTTATCTGTGCTGGGCCCCCAAACTGCCAGCGCTGGCCCTGGGTCGGGGCGGGATTTTTGCAGCGTCTGCACTGACCAGCTTCATCTCCCTCTTTGTGGGCGCCACCGGGCCCCTGGTGGCCGCGTTTATCCGGCAGATTCACAGCGACCGCTTTGTGACCGTATCAACGTTCGCCACTGCCATGACCCTGCAGCATCTGCCCAAGGCGATGGTGTTCGGATTTGCCGGCTTTGTGTTCCGGGACTGGCTCTGGTTCATGGTCGCCATGATCAGCTGCGGATTTCTGGGCACCTGGATCGGGCTGAAAATACTCGGCCGACTCGAAAACCGGACCTTCCAGCGGGTGTTCAACCTGCTGCTTACCGTGCTGGCCCTGAGATTGCTCTGGCTGGCCTGGGTTCAGTGGGCAGGGTGATCCACTTGCACTCGGTGATCACCGGAAGACACAACCACCACCCGGTCCCTGCCGTCAGCCTTTGCCGCATAGGCGCCTTCATCGGCCCGGGCCAGCGCTACTTCGGGTCCGCTGTCGCTGGCATTTACGTCAGTCAGGCCAATACTGGCCGTCACACCGAACCACTGCCCGTCCTGCTCCAGACGTAACCCCGCCACCTGACTCCTGACCCGCTCCGCCAGCTCCAAGCCATGTTCCAGGCCACAGGCCGGCAGCAGAATGGCAAATTCGTCGCCGCCTATTCGCGCCACCACGTCGGACTTCCGGACCGCATGACGGAGCCCGTCCGCCAGCTGGCACAGAAGCTTATCCCCCAGCAGGTGCCCGCCCTGATCATTGACCGGTTTGAAATGATCAAGATCGATCATCATCAGCATGGACGGTGCGTCCAGAGTGGAGGCCAGACCCAGCCATTTCTGCAGCTCTGCTGAAAACGCCCGGCGGTTAAGCAGGCCGGTAAGGCTGTCGTGGGTAGCTTGCCAGGAAAGCCGCTGCTCCTGGCGGCGCCGCTCGCTGTCATCCCGGATCACGAACACCAGCCGCTCGTCCGGTTCATCCCGGCTGACGTGGAGCATGGTAATTTCCACATCCAGGGACTGACCGTCATTCCGGAGCACCGCGTCCAGACTGTGGATCTCCTCGCTCTCAAGGAAATCCTCCAGGGCCAGGGGTTTGTCATCGGCATAGACCGTCACCAGCCCAAACAGGGGAGAACCGGTCTGCACCCCCAGCGGACCTAAAAACCCGGCCGCTGCGGGATTGGCGTAGCGGATCACACCATCGGTGTCGGTCATGACCACCGCTTCCTGCAACGCAGAGAGAATGCTGTCACCCCGCTGCTGCTCCGCACGAAGCCTGGCCTCCATGGCCATACGCTCTGCCATCACCCGGTTGAACGCTTCGGCGAGCTGGCGGATTTCCTGATAGCCGGTTTCATCCACGGGCTGGTCGCGGGTACCTTCGTGTCGGGCGCGAATCTGATCGGCCAGCTCCCACAGCGGGTCCAGGTAACGGCGAAACAGACGCCAGCACAGAGGCAGCAACACCAGCACCACGCCAGCGGTAATCCAGGCAAGGCTGCCGCCGACCCGGCTTACCGGCGCGTAAGCGTCCTCCAGGGGCCAGGTGGCAGCGATAAACCAGGGGGCCATTTCCAGCTGGTTAATGGCCACGATGGACTCGTCTCCGTCCCTGGAAATACCCCGCGTTATTCCCTCAAAGCCTTCCATACCTGCCACAGAGGCCGGGTCTTTCCGGTTAAGAGTCTGGATACCGCTGAGATAGCCGCCCTGCATAAGAATGAGCCCCGAGCGGGAGGCCAGGGTCACATAACCATCGTTACCGATGCCGGTCGTGCTGACTTCGCTGAGAAAGTTTTCAGAACTCAACACGATAGAGCCGGTCAGCACGCCGACCAGATTGCCCTCCGCGTCAAAGATCGGCGCGGTCATCACCACCGTCGACAGCTCCCGTACCTGGGACGTAAAAGGTTCGGAAATCTGCGGGGTCTGCTGCGCGAGGGTGTTCTGGAAATAGGGCCGGCGAAACAGATCAGCCCCTTCTATCTCCGAAACCTGGGGAAAGCTGTCCAGTACCTGCCCGTTCTGGTCGAACAGCAGCATCTGCTCAAACAGATGGGCCACCGGTTGCTGCCGCTCCATGATGAGACGGGCAAACTGGCGAAGTGAGGCGTCTTCCATGCGCACGGCCTCTGCGGCGCGGGTCAGCACTGCGAATCGTTCCCTCAGTTTGCGATCCACCTCGTGCGCAAGCATTTTCGCAACGGTAAATACCTGTTTGCGGGCCTGCTCCTCGAGCTCCGCGCGACTGATGGACATGGTAACGAGGCTGACCACCACCACGGTCAGTACGATAGCGCTGACAAAAAGCACCAGACCCCTGTTGGCGAGCCGGTCAAACCATTCACCGATCACGCGATCTCTCCCTGTCGGATGGTGATACGTCCTGATCACACCTAATAGTAACCCAGTGAAGTCATTGCGATGCGGGCTTCTTCAAATTTAACAAACCGGAAAATTCCCCTGACCCACTGGTATTCACAAATAAAAATTGTTATCGTTTGCGTTATTAAATTACCCTTCAGGACGGAAATCATGCCTGACAACTCCCCTCTGACTTCTCCGGAAACCCCACTCCAGGCCCTACTCAGCATGGGCGGGCCGGTCATGTATGTTCTTATTGCACTGACTGTGGTTGGGCTGCTCGCCTTTTTCTATCTTGTGCTGACCGGTGCGCTTTTCTCGCCCCGCTCAGGCGGCCAGGTTCGTCGTGACGTGGAGGCCTGGAAGGCATCCGATGGGAAAACCATTCCTGACGCGCCATCCGGCTTTCTTGCCCGCTGCAATCCGATGCATGCCCTGACTCGACGGGCCATGGCTGGCATGCGTCAGCAGGAACCGGCAGATACTCTGCGGGAGAACCTGGCTCAGGGTGCACAAAAAGCGTTACAGCCATTTGAAGCCCCCCTCAAAATCATCGAAGTGGTCGCAGCACTTGGGCCTTTGCTGGGCCTTCTCGGCACAGTCACGGGCATGATGGTGTCATTCCATGCCATGGCCACAACAGAAGGCCGGGCCAGCGCCAGTCAGCTCAGCGGCGGTATCTATGAGGCGCTGATGACTACAGCGGCGGGTCTGGTCATTGCCATCCCGTTCTCAGCCATTGCCGCGTGGGCCGAGTTCCGGCTGCGGCGCCTGAACAGTCATATGAACGAGCGCCTGCTGGATATTATTAACTACCGTACGGTCGGAACCGTTTCCGCGGCCAGAACCGCTGAAGCCGTACGTGCCCGTGAAGCCAGCTATCAGCCAGCCCGCGTTGTCCATGCCGCTGGTTAATCCCCGCCCGTCACGTTCCATGCCCATCCGGATGACACCTCTGATTGACGTGG
>JAJUHY010000062.1 GCA_029265735.1 Marinobacter segnicrescens
AGCAGCTGCTGAACCCGGGCCAGAACGGACATTACCGGTTCGGTCAGGAGCAGGGCGTCGGCGTCACCGTGGAAGGCATCGTTGAGAGCCAGGCGGAGCTGCAGATGCGCTATGAGCCCCACCATCCGGCCGCCAACGAAGACGGCTACGTGTTCTACCCCAATGTGAACGTGGTCGAGGAAATGGCCGACATGATGTCGTCGTCCCGCAGCTTCCAGATGAATGTGGACGTCATGAACGCCGCCAAAACCATGATGCAGCGCGTACTTACCCTGGGACAACAGTAACAGGCCAGACATTCTGTTCGGGGAACTGACAAATGAGCATTATCGATAACAGCACTTCAGCCACGGACGTACTGGCCCAGTACCGCACCAGACAGGACAGCAAGGCCAACGGCAGCAGTGACTTGGGCAAAAACGAGTTTATGGAGCTGATGATTGCGCAGCTCAAGAACCAGAATCCGCTGGAACCCCAGGGTAACGGTGAATTTATTGCTGACCTGGCCCAGTTCAGCTCGCTGGAAGAAATGCAGAAGTTGAGCTCAACGGTGGAAACCGTGGTTGGCGAATTCCGCTCGTCCCAGGCCTTGCAGGCATCGGCCATGGTGGGCAAGAGCGTGCTGGCACCAGCCAACTTCGGCACTCTCGATGAGAGCGGCGAAATGAATGGCGTGGTTAACGTGCCGGCAAGCACCGGCGGGCTGCGCATCAATATTGAGAACGCGTCTGGTGAGATCATCCGTCAGCTGGATCTGGGCGAAGCCTCGCCAGGCCAGCACGCCTTTACCTGGGACGGTCAAGATGGCAACGGCAATCCGTTGCCGCCGGGACGCTACTACGTCAGCGCGCACGGCAGCTATCCCCATGGCATGGAGCAACTGATGACCCTGATGAGCGCCAACGTGGACAGCGTGTCCCTGGGCAAGGGCGGCGGCATCACCCTGAATCTTGCCGGCATGGGCTCTATCCCCCTGTCGGAAGTACAGCAAGTCAACTGAGTGAGGAAGAATCATGGCATTTAATATCGGACTCAGCGGGCTTCGTGCGTCCCAGGTTGACCTGGACGTCACCGGCAATAACATCGCCAACGCCAGCACTGTGGGTTTCAAGGGCAGTAAGGCTCAGTTTGGTGACCTGTATTCCAGTGGCTTTCTGAGCTCAGGCCAGATGGCCATCGGTACTGGCGTCAAGGTTCAGGATATCAAGCAGAGCTTCGGCCAGGGTTCCATCAGTGGCACCCAGAATGGCCTGGACATGGCTATCGATGGCGACGGCTTCTTCGTTCTCCACAAGGACGGCCAGGTGCAGTATTCCCGGGCAGGGCAGTTCAGCATTGATAAGGACGGCTTTGTGGTGAACAACCAGACCATGCGGGTGCAGGGCTATCCCGCTGACAGCGATGGCAATATTTCCGGTGTCCGGGGTGACCTGCAGATCAGTACTGACAACCTGGCGCCAAGGCGGACTACCCGGTTTGATTCCCAGCTGAACCTGGATTCCCGTCAGCCGGTACTGGAAGTCATCCGTCAGTCCTATCAGGTGAACCCGCTGACGCCGACCATGCCGGGCGCTGATCCGGCGGACCCTCCGACGCCGGCCGAGACCGACACCTTGAGCTTCACCTATGCGGACGGCCGTTCGTTTCAGCTGACGTTCGATGGCGATCAGTCTGCGCGGGATATTGCGGAGCGACTGAATGAGCTGTCCGGTGTGACTGCATCGGCGCGAACCACACTGAATATTGACCCGGCCGACATCGGGCCTGGTTACCGGTTCACGGTTCAGGGTACTGAGTTCGCGATCCCTGATAACGCCGAGGTTTCCACCCCGGCCGAGGCTCTGAACTGGCTACAGGACGCGATTAATGACTCACCGCTAAACACTATTAATGCTACGAACCAGGGCGGTCAGTTGCGGCTGATCGACAGCCGGGGTAACGACCTTGCGGTTCGTTCGGTAGATGATGCAGGTGCCGAAGTTTTTGCGGTCACTGAGCGGGGCACCGTCAACGAGCTGGTGCTGGACCGGACGGTCACTGTCAGCTCCGCGAACGGCACCGATGGTCTGCTGGCCACGGCCGAGCCGTCGATCAGCCGTACCAACACCTTCAGTCCGGATGACCAGCGTACTTATAACCACGCCACCTCCACCATTATCTACGACAGTCTGGGTAACCCGCACACCATGACCCAGTACTTTGTGAAAGAGCCGGTGTCAGGCGGCGACAGTGTCTGGGCCATGTATGTGCAGATTGATGGGGAAGATGTGGGTGATCCCCCGTTCACCGACGGTGAACCGACCCGGGCCCGGTTTGAGCTGGAATTCGGCAGCGACGGATCACTGATTTCAGTGGGCGGAGACCCGTCCGGCCGGGTGCTGATTTCGAACTGGACGCCAAGGGATAGCAACGGCGACCCTAATGGTGCGGATGGTCCGCTAACCATTGCCAGCGGCGGAACCTTGCCCATCGCCGATCCGCCCGTATCGTCGAACTTCATGATCGATATGACTGCCACTACTCAGTACGGCTCAGCCTTTGGGGTGACCGATCAGCGCCAGAATGGCTACACCACCGGTCGCCTGTCCGGCCTTGATGTGTCCGGGGAAGGGGTGATTTTCGCCCGCTACTCCAACGGCCAGTCCCAGAATCTGGGGCAGGTGGCGCTGGCGACTTTTGCCAACACGGATGGTCTGTCTCCGGTCGGCGATACCAACTGGGTAGAGACCTTTGAATCCGGCCAGCCAGTGTTCGGCGCCCCGGGCTCGGGTACGCTTGGGGCCATTTCGCCGAGTTCGGTGGAGGAGTCCAACGTGGATCTGTCTCAGGAGCTGGTTAATCTGATCATCGCTCAGCGTAATTATCAGGCTAACGCCAAGACTATTGAGACGGCTGATGCGGTGACCCAGACGATCATCAACCTCCGCTAATTTAATAGACCGTCTATAACGCGTCTGGGGCTATTGGTGGAGGGTCCCGGGGGCAGGTGCTCTTTCTACGCCGCAATTCACGGCCGGTCCAGGGATGGACCGTGAATTGCGGTGGAGAAAAAGGACCCCCGCGATCCGGCTCAGGCACCAAAACCCGGTCCCGTACCCCATAATCCCAGCCTCGAATTCGCGTCAAACCATTCGGACCTAAGCCATTTGGCACGACTCCTGCAGCAATCATGGAAACGACGAAAAACCGTCAGATTTCCGGCAGGAGTTTTCCCATGGATAAATCCATCTACATCGGCATGTCCGGCGCCAAACAGAATATGAAGGCGCAGCAGGCTCACGCCAACAACCTTGCCAACGTCAACACCACCGGCTTCAAAAAAGATTTCGCCCAGGCCCGCAGCATGCCCGTGTTCGGCGAACACCATCCAACCCGCGCCTACGCCATGACCGAGCGCCCTGGCACCGACTTCAGTCCCGGCCCGCTCCAGCAGACTGGCCGTGAGCTGGACGTAGCGCTGGCCGATGAAGGCTGGCTGGCCGTGCAGAACAACCTGGGAGAGGAAGTTTTCACCCGCTCCGGCAGCCTGCAGGTTGACGTCAACGGGCTGATGCGACTGAGCTCCGGCGAAATGGTCCTCGGCAACGGCGGCCCGGTGGCGCTGCCTCCCTATGAGCGACTGTTAGTTGGCGCCGATGGCACCATTTCCATCCAGCCCGTCGGCGGGCCACCCAATCAGCTGGTGGAAGTAGACCGCCTCAAGCTCGTCAATCCGCCGGCAGAGGCGCTGATGAAAGGTGAGGACGGCTTTATCCGCCGCAAACCGGACCAGGCCATCGATGGCCCCGAGGAACCGGACGCCAACCTCCGCGTGGCCTCTGGCTATCTGGAAAGCTCCAACGTTAACGCCGTCGAGGAAATGATCGCTAACCTGCAGCTTTCCCGTCAGTTTGAAATGCAGATCAAGGTCATGCAGACCGCCGACGAGAATTCGGAAGTAACGGCACGACTGTTGCAGAACCTCTGATAACCCTACGAATAATGGTCAGGTTGTGGCGAAAGCGGCAATTTTCCGCCGCCTCAACGGACCGAAAAGGAGTACCGACATGCATCCAGCGCTTTGGGTCAGCAAGACCGGACTGAGTGCCCAGGACACGAAGATGACCACCATCTCCAACAACCTGGCCAACGTAAATACCACTGGCTTCAAACGGGATAACGCCGTCTTTCAGGATCTGCTGTATCAGGTGAAACGGCAGCCGGGCGGCCTGAATGCCCAGAACGCCGAGCTGCCCTCCGGGCTTCAGTTGGGTACCGGTGTCCGCGTCGTGGGTACCACCAAGCAGTTCACCCAGGGCAACCTGCAGGTGACTGAGCAGCCGCTGGATCTCGCCATTGACGGGCGCGGTTTCTTCCAGATCCAGATGCCGGACGGCGAGATTGCCTACACCCGGGATGGTCAGTTTCAGGTGAATTCCGACGGTGACATTGTGACGCCGGACGGTTATCTGCTTGAGCCCAATATCAACATTCCTGAAAACGCCACCAGCATCACCATCGGCAAGGATGGCACCGTGACCGCGGTGATCGAGAACCAGGCGGACCCGGTCAACCTGGGCGATATCCCGCTGGTGGACTTCATCAACCCCCAGGGTCTGCAAGCCATGGGCGGCAACCTGTTCCGTGAAACCGCTGCCAGCGGCGATCCGCAGGAAGGGGAGGCTGGCATTGGCGGTTTTGGTTCCATCCAGCAGGGAATGACCGAGGCATCCAACGTTGAGGTGGTGGAAGAGCTGGTGAACATGATCACCACCCAACGCGCCTACGAAATGAATTCCAAGGTGGTATCAACGTCTGACCAGATGTTGCAGTTCATCACCAACAATATCGGTTAATGATTAACGAGTGACGATCATGACAGTCCTTACCCTCAAGTCTGCGAGCCGCACCATCAGGGGAACCTGGGGAGTGCCACTGGTTCTGGCACTCGCCCTGTTACAGGGATGTCAGACCATGACCCGGGAGCGGCCGGTACCCAACGATCCGGCCTACGCGCCGGTGCGTGCCGAAGTCATGGTGCAGCGGGAACCCCACACCGGCAGCATCTACCAGAATTCCCCTAACTACAGCCTGTACGGTGACAGCACGGCGTTGAACGTCGGCGATATTCTGACGGTGACTCTGCAGGAGTCCACCCGGGCCAGCAAGAGCGCGGAAAGCAGCATTACCAAGGACACGGAAATCGGCCTGGGCTCGCCCACTTTTTTTGGTCGTTCCTTTGACCGTCTGGGTGGCAGCGTTAACAGCGAGCGGGATTTTGAAGGTCAGGCGGAAGCCGACCAGAGCAACAGTCTTGCGGGCAGCATTACCGTGACCGTTACCGAAGTACTGCCCAATGGCGTGCTCCACATCCGGGGTGATAAGTGGCTGTCATTGACCAATGGCGACGAGTACATCCGGGTATCCGGACTGGTTCGTCCCCAGGATATTTCTCCAACCAATACCGTATCGTCCCAGCGTATTGCCGACGCCCGGATCGCCTACGGCGGAACCGGCGACTTTGACCAGGCCAACCAGCCTGGCTGGCTGACGCGGTTCTTTAACAGCGAGTGGTGGCCCCTGTGAGACTTTCAAGACTGATCGCAGCAACACTGATGCTGGCGCTGGTTTCTGGCCCGGTACTGGCGGACCGCCTCAAGGATCTGACCCGGGTAAAAGGGGTGCGTGACAACCAGCTGGTGGGTTACGGTCTGGTGGTCGGGCTGGATGGTTCCGGTGATTCGGCGCCGTTCACCAGCCAGACCTTCCGTAACATGATGAACCGTTTCGGAATCACGATTCCGGAAGGGGTCAACCCGCGTACCGATAACGTGGCCGCGGTGAGTGTGCATGCCACGCTGCCTCCCTTTGCGAAAAACGGGCAGAAGCTGGATATCACGGTTTCATCGCTGGGTAATGCCAAAAGCCTGCGGGGCGGCACGCTGCTGATGACCCCCCTCAAGGGTGTGGACGATCAGGTTTACGCCATGGCTCAGGGTAGTCTGGTGGTGGGCGGTTTTGGCGCCCAGGGGCAGGACGGCTCCCGTATCACTGTCAACGTACCCAGCGTGGGGCGCATTCCCAATGGCGCCACTATCGAGCGGGAAGTGACCAGTCCTTTTACGGAAGGCGACACGATAACTTTCAATCTGCTGCGGGCTGACTTTACGACCGCACGGCGGGTAGTTGAAACCATCAACGGTTTTCTTGGGGACGGCATGGCCTATGCCCACGATGCCACCTCCATTTCTGTTAAAGCGCCCCGGGATCCGTCCCAGCGGGTGAGCTTCCTTTCAATTCTGGAAAACCTGGAAGTGGAGCCGGCGGAAGAAGCCGCCAAAGTGGTGATCAACAGCCGCACCGGCACCATTGTGGTGGGCCAGAACGTACAGGTCAGCCCGGCGGCGGTTACCCACGGCAACCTGACCGTAACCATCCAGGAGAACCTGGAAGTCAGCCAGCCCAATCCCTTCGCTGGTTGTGATACCGCGGTGACTCCGAACAGCCAGATTTTCATTACCGAAGACCCGGCCCGCATGTTCCAGTTTGGCCCGGCTACTACCCTTAACGAAATCGTGCAGGCGGTAAACCAGGTGGGCGCGGCCCCGGGTGATGTGATGGCCGTGCTTGAGGCCCTCAAGCAGGCGGGCGCACTCCGGGCAGAACTGATCGTAATATAGGTGATGTGATGCAGCAGTCCGGAATCCAGCAGGCTCAGTTTTATACCGAGTTCAGCGGTCTGAATGCCCTCAAAACCCAGGCGCGCACTGATCGTCAGGCGGCGCTGGAAGAGGTGGCACGTCAGTTCGAGGGCCTGTTCCTGTCGCAAATGCTCAAGAGCATGCGGGCAGCCAGCGATGTGCTGGCGGAAGGTAATTACCTGCACAGTAACGAGTCCAGCTTTTATCAGGACATGTTCGACAGTCAGCTGAGCCTGTCCATGAGCTGTAACCAGGGGTTCGGGCTGGCTGAAACACTGGTCCGGCAGCTTAGCCGCCAGATTCCTGGCATGGATACCGGAGGCAACGTCTTGCCGGGTGCACGTCGTACCCTGGCGGACTATGACCGCAGCCTGCCGCCGCTGTCACCGAAACTGCCGGAGCGGGTAGAAGAAGTGAAGAAGCTGGCAGCAACAGAAGGCGGCAACGGAGAAAGCGCGAAAATCCTGAGCGAACGGATGCCTGAGCCCGTCAGCTCAACAGAGCCCATGCCTGAGCGCTTCGACAGCCCGGAACAGTTTGTCCGTACCCTGTTGCCGCTGGCCCAGGAAGTGGCTGAGGAATCCGGCATTGATCCACGGTTGATGGTGGCTCAGGCCGCGCTGGAAACCGGCTGGGGCAAGCACATGATTCGTGGCAATGACGGTACCCACAGTTACAACCTGTTTGGCATCAAGGCGGACCGTCGCTGGTCCGGTGACGCTGTGAATATCGCAACCACGGAGTTCCGCGAAGGAGTGGCCATGAAAGAGCGCTGGGACTTCCGCCGCTATCCGGACTACCGGGAAAGCTTCCAGGATTACGTCAACTTCCTGCAGGACAACCCCCGTTACCGGGATGTGTGGGAAGTGGCCGATCAGCCTGGCCTTTTCGCCGAGCGCCTGCAGCAGGCCGGCTATGCCACTGACCCGGCTTACGGACGGAAGATCCGCAGCATTATGCAAGGTGCGCCCTTTGCGGCTGCACTGAATGATTACCAGACACTTTCGATGGCTGAGGAGTAATCACCATGGCAGGTTTGATTGGTATTGGTCTGAGTGGAGTTCTGGGGCATCAATCCGCCCTGAACACCACCGGCAACAACATTGTTAATGCCAATACGCCGGGCTACAGCCGTCAGGAAGTGGTGTTCGAGTCCGGCCCCAGCCGCTACACCTCCAACGGCTCAGTGGGTATGGGCGTTGATGTGGCCAATATCCGTCGGCTGGCGGACCAGTATCTGTCTGATCA
>JAJUHY010000205.1 GCA_029265735.1 Marinobacter segnicrescens
ATCGCATCAGTGGCGGACGTGCGTCCTTTCAGACCATTGAACCAGGGGCGTTTGATGAGGCGCTGAACAACGCCTATCAGAACGATTCTGCCGAGGCCATGCAGATGGTCGAAGGGATCGGCGACGACATGGACCTGGCGTCCCTGGCCGAGTCTGTGCCGGAAACCGAAGACCTGCTTGAGCAGGAAGACGACGCACCCATTATCCGGCTGATCAACGCGATTCTCACCGAAGCCGTCAAATCCGGTGCTTCCGACGTACATATTGAAACCTATGAAAAGCGCCTGGTAGTCCGCTTCCGGGTAGACGGCGTGCTGCGTGAAGTGGTTCAGCCCAAACGGGCTCTGGCGCCGCTACTGGTCTCCCGGATCAAGGTTATGGCCAAGCTCGACATCGCTGAGAAGCGAGTGCCTCAGGACGGCCGTATCGCACTGAGGGTTGCCGGTCGGGAAGTGGATATCCGGGTGTCGACCATGCCGTCAGCCGCCGGCGAGCGGGTGGTACTCCGTCTGCTGGACAAGCAGGCGGGTAATATCCGGCTTGAATCCCTGGGCATGAAAGGCAGTGACCTGGAGTTGCTGCGGAAAATGGTCAAACGGCCATACGGCATCCTGCTGGTGACCGGCCCGACCGGTTCTGGTAAGTCAACCACGCTTTATGCCGGCCTGCAGGAAATTAATGACCGCAGCCGTAATATCCTCACTGTTGAAGACCCTATCGAATACAACCTGCCGGGCATCGGTCAGACCCAGGTTAATACCAAGGTGGATATGACCTTCGCCCGGGGCCTGCGGGCTATCCTGCGTCAGGACCCGGACGTGGTAATGATTGGTGAGATACGGGACCTGGAAACGGCCGAGATCGCGATTCAGGCGAGTCTGACCGGTCACCTGGTTCTGTCGACGCTTCACACCAACACCGCCGTCGGTGCCATTACCCGTCTGATGGACATGGGAATTGAGCCTTTCCTCATCTCCTCAAGTCTGGTGGGGCTGGTGGCCCAGCGACTGGTGCGGGTGCTCTGTCAGGAATGCCGTGAACCTTATGAGCCTTCACCGGAACAGTGCGAGTTTATTCAGGCGGACCCCGCCAACCCGCCCACCATTTTCAAGGCCAAAGGCTGCGAACATTGTAACGGCCTGGGTTACCGGGGCCGGATTGGTATCTATGAGGTGGTTGAAATCACTGACGCCATGAGTGCCATGATCCATAAGCGGGCAGGGGAGCTGGATCTGGAACGAGTTGCCCGGGAAGCGGGACCGAGCATACATGCTGACGGGGTCCAGAAGATCCTGAGTGGCGTAACCACGGTTGAAGAAGTCCTTCGTGTGACTCACCGGAGCCGCTGATGCCAGCCTTCGACTATAAGGCGCTGGATCGGCGCGGCAAACAGACCAGTGGTGTCATCGAGGCGGACAGCGCCCGGGCAGTTCGCCAGCAGTTACGGGACAAGGGCATGGCCCCGCTGTCCGTCGAGCCGGCGACAGAGAAGCAGGCCAAGGGCGCATCTTTTAGCCGGCGGGGCAGCCTGAGCGCGTCTGACCTGGCTCTGGTGACCCGTCAGCTCTCGACTCTGATTCAGTCGGGTATTCCTATCGAGCAGGCTCTCTCCGCAGCAGCACAGCAGTCGGAAAAACCGGCCATGAAGGGCATGTTGATCGCGATCCGCTCCAAGGTCATGGAAGGTTACACCCTTGCGGACAGTCTCGGTGAGTTTCCCCGGGCCTTTCCACGGCTGTACCGCTCCACCGTGGCGGCCGGTGAACACGCCGGTCACCTGGACCTGGTGCTTAACCGCCTGGCCGACTACACCGAAGCCCGCCAGGAAGCCCGTCAGAAAATTCAGCTGGCAGCCATCTATCCGATTATTCTGACCTTCGTCGCCATCGCGATTGTGGTGTTCCTGCTCACCTATGTGGTACCGGACATTATCGAAGTCTTCGTTAAGCAGGGCCAGGAGTTGCCGGGACTAACCCAGGCCATGCTGACGGCCTCGGATTTCCTGTCCAGTTACGGCGTCTTTCTATTGGCGGCGCTGGTGCTAGGAGGCATCGCCTTCAGGATTTCTCTGCGAGCGGAGGGCAACCGGCGCAGGTTTCACAAGGCGCTTCTCGACCTGCCTCTGGCCAAAGGTATGGTGCGGGGTGTCAATACCGCGCGCTACGCCAGTACCCTCAGTATTCTGACCACCAGTGGTGTGCCGCTGGTGGAGGCCATGCGCATCGCTGGTGAAGTACTCGGCAACGATCATCTGCGGGCCCGCCTGCGGGATGCGGCACAAACCGTTTCTGAAGGGGGCAGCCTGAACAAGGCACTGGAACAGACCGGTTATTTCCCGCCGATGATGCTCCATATGATCGCCTCCGGCGAAGCCAGTGGTGAGCTGGACAGTATGCTGGAGCGTACCGCCCGCATGCAGGAAAACACCCTGCAATCAAAAATCGCCGCCATGGTCGGATTGTTTGAACCATTGATGCTATTGGTGATGGGGGTGGTGGTACTGATTATTGTGCTGGCTATCATGTTGCCGATTCTGAATATGAGTAATCTGGTGGGTTAAGCGTCTGCACGCGCATTAACCACTCGGAAACAACAACAAAAAACGAATGTCGAACGACCGGACAGTGCGAATTAACCTGAAACCCAAGTCAAAGAGAGCAAGACAATGAAACAACGCAACCAGCGAGGGTTCACCCTCATCGAAATTATGGTGGTTATGGTCATCCTGGGCCTGCTGGTGGCGGTAGTCGCCCCCAATATCATGGGCCGCAGTGACCAGGCCAAGGTCACCATTGCCAAGACCCAGATGAGTAACATTGCCAACGCACTGGATCTGTATCGGCTTGATAACAGTCACTATCCCAGCACACAGCAGGGGCTTGAGGCTCTGGTAACCCGTCCTACCGGCTCGCCGGAGCCCCGTAACTGGAACCCTGACGGCTACCTCAAGAGCGTACCGGAAGATCCCTGGGGCAGACCTTACGAGTATCAGAGCCCAGGCAGCCAGGGCGCTTATGACCTTTACTCGCTGGGTTCCGACGGCCAGGAAGGCGGCGAGGGTGACGCTGCCGACATCAGCGTCCACGATCTGGAGTAATCAGAGTGCCGGGGCCACATCAGCACCGCCGTCAGGCGGGCTTCACCATGATCGAGATCCTGGTCGTGCTGGTGCTGGTGGGGCTGCTGGCGTCGCTGGCCATCGTTAATCTTGGCGGTGGTCGCGAGCTGCGAGAGATGAACAGCCAGATACGGGAGCTGTATGTGCTGATGCAGACAGCATCGGAGCAGGCGATTCTCAATAACGAGGAACTGGGGCTGGTCATTGACGAGCAGGGTTATCGCTTTCTGGTATATGACGAGCTGGAGCAGAAGTGGCGCAGCGAGAGCGAGCGTCTGTTTCAGGGGCGGGGCTTTCCCGAATGGATGAGTGTGACCCTGTTCAGTGAGGAAGATATCCCCCGCCTGGCACGGCGGGATACCTCCGATGACCAGGACGAAGAAGGCCGTCTGAACCCTGACGTTGTGTTCTATTCCAGCGGCGAGATCTCACCTTTTGAACTTGAATTTCTGGCGGTGGGCTCGCCAGACCAGCGTTATCTGCTGGTAGCCGATGGCCTGGACACGATTGAATTGAGAACCCCATCGGACACGGACGACTTCTGATGCGACAGCAGGGCTTCACGCTTATCGAGGTGCTTGTTGCCTTGATGGTCTTCGGGTTGATCGCCACCGCCGCTTCTCAGGTGGGCAGCCAGTACCTGGGCAGTTTTGAGCGGGTGCGGGACCTGACTCTGGCCTCCTGGATTGCCGGCAATCGCATGAACGAGATCCGGCTGGAGGAAAATTTCCCCTCGGTTTCCGAGACCAGTAAGGACATGGAATACGCCGGCCGGGAATGGCGGGTGGTCACCGTCGTTTCTGACACCGATGAAGACAGCATGCGACGGGTGGAAGTCCGGGTCGAGGCCTACCGCGACCGTGGCGATCCGGTGCAATTGCAAACCCTCTCCGGTTTTCTCCGCAACCCGGAGCAGCCTCTGTGATGTTAGTAACTCGTCCAGTGCAAGGCCCCGGCCGACACCGTAGCGCCGGCTTCACGTTAATGGAGGTACTGATCGCGGTGTCCATCACGGCGGTTATCGGGCTGGGCGTCTGGCAGGTGATGTCCAGCGTCGTCACCGCCCGTGACCGGGTGGATCAGGTATCCGACGAGTTCAAGGATCTTCAGCAAACCTTTCTTATGCTTGAGCGGGACCTGCGCCAGATCGTAAGCCGGCCGGTTCGCGACATCTACGGCGATTATCAGCCAGCCCTGACCACCGTTGGCGAGACCTTTGTGTTTCAGGTAACCCACCAGGGCTGGCGTAATCCGCTGGGCAAGCAGCGCAGCGAATTGCAGCGTAGTGCCTGGGAGTTCACTGGCGACGAAGTGCGCCGTCGCTACTGGATCATGGTGGATCAGCCCCAGGAAGATGAGAGCCGGGATCATCTGCTGCTGGACCGCGTCACGGAATTCGCGGTCCGGTTCCTGGACCG
>JAJUHY010000233.1 GCA_029265735.1 Marinobacter segnicrescens
CCAGGGTGACCGGCCGTGGAATACTCAGGGGGTCGCCTTCTGAGG
This sequence comes from Marinobacter segnicrescens, assembly GCA_029265735.1. GTDB lineage: Bacteria > Pseudomonadota > Gammaproteobacteria > Pseudomonadales > Oleiphilaceae > Marinobacter > Marinobacter segnicrescens_A. Next base: position 46 of record JAJUHY010000233.1, read on the forward strand.
CTTCGCCCAGGGTCTGCCAGAACCTGCCCAGCCAGTCCTCCACCGCGCCGTCAAAGTCGCCGTTGTCGTCTGCGGCGCCGCGCTCAAGCAACCGGATCGCGCCGGTGGTCGCCAGGGCCTCATCCAGTCGCCGCGGAAACGCCTGGTAGTTCACCCACTGGGTGTTGCCGCAACCGAGTACCGCAAAACGCAGGTCCGGGCGCCGGATGTCCGTCAGGCCATGCTTGTCGAGCAGTGCTTCAAAAGCCCGGGCGCTGTCCGGGGCGTAGCCGTTGTAGGTGGCGCTGACAATGACCAGAACGCCCCGCTCCGGTAATTCCTCCACGAGGTCGTCCAGCGGCAGGCTACGGGCGTCGAAATCCAGATCCGTGGCCCGGTTGGCCAGTTGTTCCGCAAGTTCCCGGGCGGTGCCCAGAGCAGAGCCCCAGGCGACAACGAAGGGCTCCCCCTGGCCGCTGACGCCAGGATGCCCCGGTGTCGGGGCTTCATCCGCTGTGGTAACTGCATTGACTACCAGTCGCTCGTGTTCCTTGCGGCGGCGCACCCGCAGGAAGAACTGGTCCGGTTTGAGAGTGAGGGTTTCCTTGATCTTCAACTGGTAGTCGTGGGCATCATACAGAGCAAAGCGCTGCAGGATTATCGCCAACGCCAGCTTGGCTTCGGTCAGGGCAAACTGTCGCCCGATACACGCCCGCTGGCCGTTGCCGAAGGGTTTGTAGCCGTGGGGATGAATTTTCGCTTCGTTTTCGGGCAGGAAGCGGTCGATATCGAAGACATCCGGGTTTTCCCAAACCTTCGGGTCCCGGTGCAAGGCCGGTAAATGGATGGATATGCCCTGATTCCTGGGCAGGTGATATTTGCCACCGATCACTTCGTCCTGGTAGGGCGCCACCATAAAAGCCGGCGCGGTGGGCCACATGCGAAGGGTTTCTTTCAGTGTGCGCTCAATAACATCCAGTTGCGCCATGTGCCGGTATTCAGGAATCGTGTCGCCGGGCAGCACCCGGTCCACTTCTCCGTAAGCCTGGGCCAGCACGTGGGGATGACGCAGCAGAAAATAGAGGGTGAAGGTTAGTAATCCGCTGGTGGTTTCATGACCTGCCACCAGAAACGTGAGCACCTGATGGCGAATGTTGAGGTCATCCAGGGCGGCCCCGGTTTCCGGATCTTTTGCGGTCAGCATCAGGTTGAGCAGGTCGTTGCCGTCCGTCGGCTGTTCCCGGCGCCGGCGGATGACGTCGTCCACCAGCTCGTTCATGGTGTCGATATCCGCCAGGTATGAGGGCGGATCCTTACGGAAACGTTCCAGCATGGGCATCTGGGTGAGCTTGGCCATGTTTGCAGCGAGCACCCGTACCATGGCGCCGAGAAACGGATGCAGCTCCGCCGTCCTGAACGAATTGAACCGATAGCCGAAGCCGGCCAGGGAGATGGTGTCCAGGGTCAGCCGGGTCATGTCATCGGCCACCAGAAGGTCTGCCCCCTGATGATTCGACCAGTGATCGCAGAGCTGCTCCGCCACGTCCCGCATGGCCTCGAAGTAGCCGCGCATGGCCCGTTGGCTGAACGCCGGCATCAGAATCCGGTGGGCCATTCCCCAGGGTGCTTCTTCGCTCTTGGCGGTAAACAGGCCGTCTCCCACGATGTCCCGCAACAGTGACAGCGGTGGCCGGATTACCTTGCGAAAGCGGGTCTCATCGCATAGCTCTTCCACCAGGTCGGCGGAGAACGCAAACGGGATCCGTACACCGGCAAAGTCCATCTCAAACACCCCGTCAAAATCCCGGGAGACTTCCGTAAAGTACTGGGCCATCTGCTCCCTGGGGATCTGCAACAGATTACCCAGCAGCGGCAGCCGGGGCGGATGGGGAAATGGCTGAAGCTCCCGTGCGGATGGGGTCATCGGGGGTGAATGCGGATCCTGGCTCATGATTTTATTATTGCCTTGCAATGTCACACAGCACCAGCCCCGGGCTATTGTCCGGTAATTACGGCCCCGGGATGGAAGAAAGCGAGAGAGTTTTCCAGCGCGGTCAGACGGAAGCTACTGGCCGGAAGGCGGCGGCCTTTGACCAGTAGCTCGTCAGCGGACTCAGCCGTTTTTCTGGCTGGCGATCAGGTTGCTGATTTCCTGCTGGCCCTGGGCGCTGCCCATGCCCGGCACCTGGTCTCCCGTACGGTCGGAGATTTCAGCGAAGCGGGCCGCTATCTGGTCGGCGGCATCCTCGTCGTCGCCAATATAGACACCCTTTGTCAGCGTAATATGAGCCGTTTCAAAGGAGCCGGCGCCGGCGGCCAGAATGGTACGGGTGGGGGCGTCTTCGGAGCACAGGAAAACCACACCCGGAGAGACGGTTTCCGGTTTCAGTTTTTCCAGCACTTCCGGAGGCATCAGGCCTTCCGTCATCTGGGTGGCAGCGGTGGGCGCCAGGGAGTTCACGCGAACGTTGTACTTGTGGCCTTCCAGGCTCAGGGTCTGCATCAGGCCTACCAGCGCCAGCTTGGCAGCGCCGTAGTTGGACTGGCCGAAGTTGCCGAACAGGCCGGACGACGACGTGGTCATCACGATGCGCCCGTACTGCTGATTGCGCATGATTTCCCACACGGCCTTGGTGCAGTTCACGGAGCCCATCAGGTGCACATCCACCACCGTTCTGAAATCATCCAGCTCCATTTTGGCGAACGTCTTGTCCCGCAGGATACCGGCGTTGTTCACCAGGATATCCACCCGGCCCCACCGGTCCATCACCTTGCTGACCATGGCTTCCACGGCGGCATAATCGGACACCGAACAGGCATGGCTGATTGCTTCACCCCCTGCTGCACGGATTTCTTCAGCCACCGCCTCGGCGGGCTCTGCGCCGAGATCATTAACAACAACCTTCGCCCCCCGGGCCGCCAATGCCAGCGCATGGCAACGGCCCAGGCCGCCGCCGGCACCGGTGACAATGGCTACTTGGTCGTTCAGTCGGATGGTCATGGTTGGTTCTCCTGGGTTTTTGGATTTAAAGGATTATCTGTCCGGAAAGTGGTCGAGTATAAAGGGAATGGTGGCTGGATGTCGCTGCAGAGTTTCCAGCCTGGGCTGCCTGCTCGTGCTTAGCCCTGGACCGCATAGGCTTCAGGTCAGCAGTGCGCCATTGACTGGCGAACACCAGATTGAGTAATCTCAACAACTGATACTATTGGATAAGTGTCCTGCATTGCTACGCTAAGGATGGTTTATGGCTACCTCGTTGCCGGTTTATGCACAACCGTTTGTTTCCCCTTTTCAAAATCCTTACTTCCAGACCAGGTTGAAGCGTCGCTTAGAGGCTCAAATAGATCTGTCGAAGCTCTTCAATGCGATTGATTCAGACTTTGATCTGATTGGTGCAGGTGTCGTATACATCGACGCCAAGGGTACACTGGTAACTCTGCGTGAGTTTGAACCGATTTGCCAGATTAAACCGGTTAAAGTGGTCCTGATTGAGCCAATGAGAAAAAGGTCGACGGCTGAAGTCATCGGCGATATTAAAGCTGGGGAAAGAGAATCCAAACTTGCAAGGGAGCTCTTGAGCGCTGGTCTGTCCTGTGGTGCTGCAGCTCTTGGTTGGGCTGCAGTGATAATATCGGCCGGTGCAGTTCCGATAACTGGTGGTACAAGCACGGCCGTCACGGTCATAAGCTATTCAGCGGCTGCCGCTGGAACGGCTCAGTGTGGAAATGGGATTGCAAGGTCTTGGGCAGAGTATTCCCACCCTGAAGCGCTTGACGATTTTGATAATCAGGAATGGTATCAATATACACAAACGGCTCTCGACGTCGTTTCCGTCGGCGGAGCAATAGCAAGCGGGGCGGTTACAGTCAAGCTGGTCATGAGGTTGAGGGCACAGCAACTCCCACTGAAAGACATCCTTTTCGGCAGGCTCAATCGTCATCAGCGTAAGCGTTTAACAGAAGAGCTTATTGAAATGAACCAGGGTGGTCTCCAGCTCCAAGTGCAACACCCGGTTAGTGAATGCCCGAAGGCGTGTCCTGTGTCCGTTTGATGAGGTCCATAAAGACCTCCAGCG
>JAJUHY010000139.1 GCA_029265735.1 Marinobacter segnicrescens
CTATTACCAGTTTCAGGTAGTGCTTAAACCCTCACCGGACAATATTCAGGAGCTGTATATGGACTCCCTGCGGGCACTGGGTCTTGATCCGCTGGTCCACGATGTCCGTTTCGTTGAGGACAACTGGGAATCACCCACCCTGGGCGCCTGGGGTCTGGGCTGGGAAATCTGGCTGAACGGTATGGAAGTCACCCAGTTCACCTACTTCCAGCAAGTCGGCGGGCTGGAGTGTTATCCGGTCACCGGCGAACTGACTTACGGCCTGGAGCGGATCGCCATGTATTTGCAGGGCGTCGACAGCGTGTATGACCTGGTGTGGACCGAAGGCCCGGATGGCGTTGTCACCTACGGCGACGTGTTCCATCAGCAGGAGGTTGAGATGTCCACCTACAACTTCGAACACGCCGACATCGACTTCCTGTTCCAGAGTTTTGAAGTGTACGAACGGGAAAGCTCCCGCCTGATTGAAGCTGGCCTGCCACTGCCCGCTTACGAACAGGTACTGAAAGCTTCGCACACCTTTAACCTGCTGGACGCCCGTCACGCCATTTCAGTGACCGAACGGCAGCGCTTTATCCTGCGGGTGCGCACCCTGGCCAGGGCCGTTGCCCAGGCTTATTTCGATAGCCGCAAGGCGCTGGGTTTCCCGTTGGCGCCGGAAGCTCTGCGTAAGGAAGTCCTGGCCGCAGAAGAAAAGGCCAGTAATGGCAAGAAAGGCAATGCCAAGAAGGGGAACGCATAATGGCTACTCAGGATTTTCTGGTCGAGCTGGGCACCGAGGAGCTGCCCCCGAAAGCACTCAAGCCGCTGTCTGATGCTTTCGCCGAAGGTATTCGCAAGGGTCTGGAAGAAGCTGGCATTGCCTTCGAAAAGATTGAAGCTTTTGCGGCTCCCCGGCGCCTGGCCGTACGGATCCGCAAGCTGGCGGATGCGCAACCGGACAAGCCGGTGGAAAAACGTGGCCCCGCCGTCACCGCGGCCTTTGACGATGATGGCAACCCCACCCGGGCGCTGACCGGCTTTGCCAGTTCACTGGGCGTGACCCCGGAACAACTCGATACGCTGGAAACCGACAAGGGAGCGTGGCTGGTTTACCGTACGGTGGAGCAGGGCAAGCCCACCGTTGAGCTGCTGCCCCGCCTTGTCGAACAGACGCTGGCCCACCTGCCGGTGCCCAAGCGTATGCGGTGGGGCGCCCACCGGACGGAATTCGTACGACCGGTGCACTGGCTGGTGTTTCTGTACGGCAACAACGTCATTGATGCACCCGTGATGGGCCTGAAGCCAGGCAATACCACTCAGGGCCACCGGTTCCATTGCCCCCGCTCACTGATCATCCCGACTCCGAACGACTATGAAGTCGTACTCAAACAGGAAGGATATGTCATCGCGGACTTTGCCGAGCGCCGTGAACTGATCCGCCAGGGCGTCAGCGCCATCGCGGAGAAGGAAACCGGCGGCAAGGCGGTGATTGATGAAGATCTGCTGGACGAAGTAACCGCCCTGAACGAGTGGCCGGTGCCGCTGCTGGGCCGATTCGAAGAGCGATTCCTGGAAGTGCCCCCTGAGGCGCTGATTTCTTCCATGAAGGTGCATCAGAAGTACTTCCTCGTGGTGGATCGCGTCTAGCGCATGCTGCCGGTCTTCGTGACCGTTGCCAACCTGGAGAGCAAGGACCCGGCCCAGGTGATTTCCGGTAACGAGAAGGTGATTCGCCCCCGACTGTCAGACGCAGCGTTCTTCTACGAGACCGACCGCAAGACCCGGCTGGAAGACCGCATCGACCGGCTCAAGCCCATCGTTTTCCAGGACAAGCTGGGCAGTATCTACGACAAGTCCGTCCGGGTTGCCGCGCTGGCCAGTCGCATTGCCGAGGCCATTGGCAGTGATCCGGCCCTGGCCGAGCGCGCGGCCATGCTGGCCAAAACCGATCTGGTTACCGAGATGGTGCTGGAGTTCACCGAGCTGCAGGGCATCATGGGCCAATATTATGCCGCCAATGACGGCGAGCATCAGGATGTGGCAAAGGCTCTGAACGAGCAGTACCTGCCGCGTTACTCCGGCGATGACCTGCCCTCGACCCTGACCGGTTGTGCCGTGGCCATTGCCGATCGGATCGACTCTCTGGTGGGCCTGTTCGGCATCAACCAGCCGCCGTCCGGTACCCGCGATCCTTTCGCTCTGCGGCGGGCCTCCCTCGGCGTACTGCGCATTATCATTGAGCGTGAGTTACCGCTGGATCTGCAGCAGCTCTGCGAATGGGCCGAGAAAAACTTTGATCAGCTCACGGAGCAGAACACTGCCAGCACCGTGGTGGATTACATGCTGGAGCGCTTCCGGGCGTTCTACGAAGAGCAGGGCATCAGTGCCGAGGTCTATCTGGCCGTGCACGCCCGCCGTCCGACCCGGCCGCTGGATTTCAACCGTCGCGTGAAAGCCGTCGACAGCTTCCGCAAGCTGCCGGAAGCCGAGGCACTGGCGGCAGCCAACAAACGGGTATCCAACATTCTGACCAAACAGGGCGGAAGCTCCATTGGCGAGCAGGTGGACAATGCCCTGCTGCAGGACAAGGCAGAAATCGCGCTGTCGGAACAGGTCAGCCAGCAGGCGGAGAAAGTCATTCCGCTGTTCGACCAGGGCGACTATGGAACTGCGTTAAGCTCGCTGGCGGATCTGCGGGCATCGGTTGATGCGTTCTTTGATGAAGTAATGGTCATGGCCGATGACGAAGCAGTGCGTAATAACCGGCTGGCCCTGCTGAACCGTCTGCGTAACCTGTTCCTGCGGGTGGCGGATATTTCGGTACTGTCCGGTAGCTGACCGGCAAGCCTGTAGCCCGAAATCACCCCCGGTCAGCAAAAATGCAGCGGCCGGGGGTGGTAAAGCGGCCTGGATTCCGTATAATACCGCCCGTGATTCGGCGTGTGGCGCAGTCTGGTAGCGCACTTCGTTCGGGACGAAGGGGTCGCAGGTTCAAGTCCTGCCACGCCGACCATTCCTTCCCTGTTTGTTCATCTCTGTTTGCAATCCAACCCACGGACTCCCAGGTAGCCTCCTTTCACGGCACTCCCTGCACTTCACGCCATGGCATTTTTTATCCGAAAGCAGCGGAACCCTGCCGGGGATAAAACTGCCCCGGCAAGGCATCGTGGTCAAGGTAGAGTGGATGGAAGGCGGACAGCTCAGAAACGCCTTCGTGTTGATCAGGGTGTCGGTATCGGAAAGGTAATTTCCGGGAATGCCTCGTCCAGTCCCGTTTCCACTGCAGGCGTCAGATCAATACGCAGGTAGGTATCATTTTCCGCCGTGTAGGCAGGCCAGGCCTGACGATCGATGGAAGGGTCACCGTCCTTTGCAAAAGACACCCACAGATCCAGAGAAAGCTGGCTGACCAGCTCATACTCCGCCGGATCAATACCCGGGTTATCGGTGGTGGCAAACTTCGCCAGTGTCGGTTCCGGATGCCCCGTGAGGCCCAGCAGGTAATGGGCGACGAAACTACCCGGGTAGTCGAACATATAGACCAGCTCGACACCGTGGTAAGCCGAGGTACCGAAGTTACGCCAGCCCGCCGGTACATGGTCGAACACGTAGGCGTAAACCTCCGATTCGTTGTATTCCGCCATCCACGGCATGTACCACTTGAGGCCTTCTATCAGGGGCGGCAGATCACCGGTATTGGCACCGGCCATGATCGGCACATCATGGTGCTCTCCGGCCTCAAACGCATCCCGGATACCCATGGTCTGGTACCAGCCGTCGATATTGGGACGGGCTGCAAAACGGGCCTCGTTGGCCGCAGCCACAAGCTCCGGCCAGGGCACTGCACGCATGGCCGCCAGTACGTCCGGCTCGTCCGCCAGACCCAGGGCCTCCGCCAGCTTGATGCCTTCCGCTTCCTGAGCTTCCAGCGGGTTTTCCACCGGAATGGTCTGGTCCGTTGGTGCGGCCATGCCACTTTGTACGATGGCCTTGTGGAACAGGCCTTCTGCCAGGGGTGAATGCAGCAGGGACAGGGTCTTGCCGCCACCGCCGGACTCTCCGAAGATGGTCACGTTGTCCGGGTCGCCGCCGAAGCGTTCAATATTTTCCTGTACCCATTGCAACGCAGCCACCAGATCCAGCTGGCCGTAGTTGCCGGAGGCGTTGTGCTCCGACTCTTCCGTCAGCGCCGGGTGGGCCATATATCCGAACGGTCCCAGACGATGGTTAACGGTGACCACAATCGTGCCTTTGCCTGGTAGCGAGGTATTGTTAAAGCCTCGGGTATTGCCGGTGAGAATGGCAAAACCACCGCCGTGGAACCAGACCATAACCGGCAGTGGCTCATCACCGGCATCCTTCGGCACCGTGATGTTCAGGTAAAGGCTGTCTTCGCTCATGCCGCCTTCGCCAAAGGCTTCGTTAACCGGGTCCTGCGCGGACTGATCGGCCCAGGCGATGGCATCACGAACGCCGCGCCAGCCCTCATGGGGAACCGGGGGCTTCCAGCGCAGCTCTCCCAGGGGGGGGTTAGCGTAGGGAATGCCGTAAAAACTCCACGCCTTGTCATCCAGTGTGGTGAAACCCCGGACAACTCCAAGGCTGGTGGGAACGATCTTGCGGTCACTCTGGGCCCGGGCCACCAGCTCGACGGCATCGGCGGCATCCCGCAGCCGCCGGGGGCGGGGATCAGTGTCGTTGAAAACGGCCTCGCCAGCGGCGTTCAGCTCCGCCATCAGGTCAGTGACGACGGGGCTCAGAGCAAACTCCTCAGGAGGCTGATCCAGGGTTAATCGATCGGCATAGGATGCCACAATGCGGGCTGCAGCCCTGGACACGTCAATACCATTATTAAGGTCGCCGTCCTGGTCCAGAGTCTGGATCAGTACTGCCAGATTGGTGGCCTTGTCGTCGAAGTCACTGGCGTCCGGGAAATGGTTCCATCTGGAAAGGTTGCGGATCCGGTCCAGTTTTTTCAGCTTTATCCGATCAAGGGCATCCTTTACCTTCTCAAGTCGCTCACCCTTGTGCCAGGTCGCCCGCTCCCGGGCCTGGTCTGATGCCTGGTCTGATGCCTGCTCCGGCAAACCCGGCGCCGCTCCTGCGCCACTGGCGAACAGCAATGACGCCATGCAGGAAGCCAGGGTGATGTGTCTGATGTGTTGTGTCAGCCGTGCTTGTCCTGGTGCCATGAATCTCTCCGTTTCGCTGTCAGTAAAAAGGAGCTGCCCCGGGGTGACGGCTAAACAGCCCGGGGCAGAACGACCATGCCTGATCGTCAGCTACCGCAACCCTGGGTATTGACGAACATCACCGGCAGAGTCTGGTGGAGCAGTCGACGGAAACTGTCCATATCGTGCTCACCGTCAAACTCCTGATGGATATTGATGACGCCATTGCGATTGAGGATATCGATGGTCGCCACGGTGTTACTGTAGGCGATGTCATCGAAGCCTGCGCCCATAAACAGCGGCGTGTTCAGACGGCTGTTGGTATTCGGGTCCTGCAGCACGGAACGGAACTCCCGCTCGAAGGCCCGGCGGGACGTGGAGAACCAGCCGGAGCCGTAGGAGAACACGTGGCTGAACAGATCGAGGTTGCCGAAGCCCACGTTGAAGGCTACGAAACCGCCCTGGGACAGACCCGCAATAGCGCGGTTGTTACGGTC
>JAJUHY010000023.1 GCA_029265735.1 Marinobacter segnicrescens
CGACAGCGTGAAGTCCAAGGCGGCGTTGATCGCCCATTGCCAACGGCAGAAAATTCCTCTGGTCGTGGCCGGCGGCGCTGGCGGTCAGATTGATCCGACCCGCATTGAAGTCGCGGATCTGGCCCGCACTACCCAGGACCCGCTGCTGGCGAAAGTCCGCAACCTGTTACGGCGGGAATACGGTTTTTCCCGTAACCCGAAACGGCGGTTTGGCATCGAAGCAGTCTATTCCACCGAACAGCTGCTGTACCCGGCGGCAAACGGTGAAGTCTGCCATCAGAAACCCGACACCGGGGGCCCGGTACGACTCGATTGCGCCACGGGGTTCGGTGCTGCCGTGTCAGTCACGGCCACGTTTGGCCTGATTGCGGCCTCCCGGCTGGTCAACCGCATTGCCCGTAAAGCGGCACAGACCGCCTAGACGGCGTCAGGCTCCGGTTCGATCTCAAGATCCAGCACCAGTTTGCCGCGCACGTGGCCGGTTTCCAGCAGCCGATGGGCCGCCGGGGCGTCTTCCAGGGCAAATATCCCGTCCACGTGAACCTTCACCTGACCATCCTCGATCAGCTCGAGAATCTCCTCCAGCTGGAATACATCCGGCTGAACAGTCAGGCCGTGGGCCCGTAAGCCGAGCCGCTCCGCTTCGCTGACGATCTCATCGGCAGTCACCGTGGGCACCGTCACCAGCAGTCCGTGTTCACTGAGGGTTTTCAGGGACCGTTTGCCGGTGTCGCCTCCGACCAGATCGATGACTAGATCCAGCCCGTAGCACTCATCCTCGAAGTTCACCGCGTGGTAGTCGATGACTTCGTGTACGCCAAGACCGGCCAGAAAATCCCGGTTATCGGATGACGCAGTGGCCAGCACATGGGCGCCCCGGGCCAGGGCAAACTGTACCGCCAGATGCCCCACACCGCCGGCACCGGCGTGGATCAGCACCTTCTGACCCGGGTCCAGCTCGCCCACGTCATACAAGGCCTGCCACGCCGTAAGTCCCGCCAGAGGCAATGCTGCTGCGGACACCAGATCGAGCTCATCGGGTACGATCACCAGCTCCTCCGCGGAAACCGTGCGGTACTGGGCGCAGGCCCCGCCTTCGCTGGGGAAACCAACCATGCCCATCACCCGGTCCCCCGGCATCAGGGTAGCGACCTTCTCACCGACGGCAACCACCTCACCGGCCAGGTCATAGCCGGGTGTCCAGGGCAGGTGATCGCGGATCTGAAGTGCGGCGAAACCCAGGCCGCGGCGGGTTTTCCAGTCAATGGGGTTGAGCCCGGCGGCGCGGACACGCACCAGCACTTCTTCCGGGCCTGGCTCAGGGACGGCTGTTTCCGCCACGGTAAGCACATCCGGCTCGCCAAACTCGCTGTAGATCAGATGTTTCATGGTGGGCATTTCGTTTTGTTCCATGGCCATACTCCCCAATAAATGCAGCCAGGCCTTTTTCTAGCCTGGTGCTGACCAGTCTAGCCGATCGGTGAATTCCCGTGCGGCTTGATGGGCTCAGGCGAGCTTGAAGCCGCCTTCGACCCGAATACGATGAAAAATCTCAGCAAACTCGGGTGGTACCCGGGATGGACGCTGAGTCTGCATGTTGACACAGGCATGGGTGGACACCGCCCGCATCAGGGTTTTGCCATCCGCCGGGCGCACCAGCTGGAACTGGCGGGCCGAGCGGATCCGCCCGTCAAAGTCCGTAAACCAGGTGGCCAGCACCAGGCGGTCCCCGGCGTTGGCCGCGGCCAGGTAGTCAATTTCCGTTCGGGTGATGGCCATGGCCTTGCCGGTCTGCTCGTGCAGAGCCCAGGTCATGCCTTCACTCTCGATATGGGCCCAGCTGATGTCTTCCAGCCAGCGCACGTAAACCACGTTATTGGTATGGCCCAGCCGGTCGGTGTCTTCCGGATTAACCTGAATCTCCAGGGTGAAGGGATCGGGCAGGTCCCAGCTCAGCACATCTTTCGGCGCATCTGTATTCAACTTCTTGCTCCTCACATAACAATCCGGACGACCGCCGGGATCAGGCGTTCAGAAATTCCCGGCAGAGGCGGGCCACCTCATCGGGCTTCTCGGCGTGGAGCCAGTGCTCGGTGTCCGCCACCACCTCAATACAGGCGGCGGGGAACAATGCCTTGATGCGCTCCTGATGCTTGCGTTGAATGTAGGCGGATTTTTCCCCCTTGAGAAACAGCACCGGGCCGGTGAACGGGCCTTCGCCTTCCGGAGCGTTTGCAAGATTCTGGTAGCAGGCTTCGATCACCGGCAGGTTAAGGCGCCACTGGAATACATCCGGGTTGCTGGCCTTTTCTTCTTTGGGCACCCGCACCAGGTTGGTGAGCAGAAACTGGCGCACGGCCGTCACGTCCACATACTGCCTGAGTGCTTCATCGGCTTCAGCCCGGGTTGTTACGGCGCTCAGGTCCAGCCTGGTCAGGCCTTCCAGAATGGCGTCATGGCGTGGCTGATAGGTGACCGGCGCGATATCGGCAACAATAAGCTTCTCCACTCGATCCGGGTAGCTCAGGGCAACCTGCATGGCCGTCTTGCCGCCCATGGAATGCCCCAGCAGGCTGGCCTTTTACAGTCCCTGCTGATCCATATAGGCGATCACGTCCCCGGCCATGGCCGGGTAATCCATATGATCAGCGTGGGGGGAGCGGCCGTGGTTGCGCTGGTCGAGGCCGTGAATCTGCCATTCATCCTGCAATCGCTGGTTCAGGCCGCCAAGGTTTTCCTGGGAGCCAAACAGTCCATGGAGCAACAGCAGGGGCTGGCCTTCGCCCGTGATACGGTGATGCAAGCTGACGCTCATGAAATCCTCGCTGTCGTTAATTGATTGATTATGGCGAAAAATCGTATCTGCACAGCCATACTGTACAACGCCCGGGTTTGCTATTGTTGCAGGGACTGTTTGCAAGAGTACAGCCCATGCCAGATTTTTCCCTGCTGGCGGTGATTGCCGCCGGTGTCTATCTGACCGCTCTTTACTGCATTTACCGGGTGCTGCTCAGCTATCGCAAGACCCAGGGTGCCATTGCCTGGATACTGGGCCTGATCGGCATGCCGTGGGTGGCAGTGCCGCTGTTTCTGCTGTTTGGGCGCAACCGGTTTTATGGGTACGTGCGCGCCCGTCGCCTTAATGACCGCTCTCTGGATTCCCTGCTGACCCAGTATGAACAGCAGGCCGAATCCCTGCCCTGCGACCATGATAAAGACCTGCCGGATGACCTCAATGTTCTGGTCAGACTTGGGCGCCAGCCCTTCACCGGCGGCAACAACTGTACCCTGTTGCAGAACGGTGAGGCTACTTTCGAGGCACTGTTTGAGGCCATGGAGAACGCCACCGACTACATTCTGCTGGAGTTCTATATCGTGCGCTCAGACCGGGTAGGCAACCGGATTCTGCATATTCTCAAGCGCAAACTGGCCCAAGGCGTGCGGGTGTACTTTCTGTACGACGATATCGGCAGCCTGTGGCTGTCTGGCCGCTATCTGAAGTCGCTGCGCAAGGCCGGTGCCCAGGTGGCGTCGTTTGGCGACGGTAATGTGCGCCGCTGGCGCCTGCAGATCAACTTTCGGAACCACCGCAAGATTCTGGTCTGTGATGGCAAAGTCGGATTCGTCGGCGGGATCAATCTCGGCGACGAATACCTGGGGAGAAATAAGGAGATCGGGGTCTGGCGCGACACCCATTGCCGCATTGAGGGCCCGGCGGTGCTTGGTCTCCAACTGGCATGGCTGGAAGACTGGCACTGGGCCACGGGCAATAACCCCGCCCTGAACTGGCAGCCGGTTCCTTCCCCAGACGGCGACCAGCAGGTAGTGATTCTGCCCAGCGGGCCGGCAGATCAGCTGGAAACCTGTACGCTGTTCTTCCTGAACTGCATTAACAATGCCCGCGACCGGCTGTGGATTGCTTCGCCCTATTTTGTCCCTGACGTGCAGATCATGAACGCACTGCAACTGGCGGCCATGCGTGGCGTGGACGTGCGGATCATTATTCCAAAAAAACCCGATCATGTTCTTGTCGGGCTTGCCGCCTACTCCTATCTCGTTACCGCGAACGAATGCGGCATCAGTATCTGTCAGTACCACGCCGGTTTCATGCACCAGAAGGCGATTCTGGTGGACAACCGCTACGCCGCGGTGGGAACGGCCAACCTGGACAATCGGTCCATGCGGCTGAATTTCGAGATTACCGCCCTGTCCACTGCACCGGATTTTATAGCCGAAGTCGAAGCCATGCTGGAAGAGGACCTTCTTTACAGCCGTATTCTGGCCCGGACCGACTATGAGGACCGCTCGCTGCTGTTCCGGCTCGCCTGCCGTTCAGCCCGGTTGCTGGGCCCTATGCTCTGATACCCTATACCGGTACGTCGTCAGTCGAACAGTTGACGCAGGGAGTAACCGACGTTGAGGTACACCCCCCACCGGTCGTCGTTGTTATAGGCCAGCGCTGCCTGCACCGGACCCATGATGGTGTCGAAGCCGGCAAACACCGTACCGGACGTCAGCACATCATCCCAGCGCGCATCACCGACGTCTTCCCAGGCGTTACCCGCCTCCAGGCCAGCACCAAGAAAAAACGGCACGATCGGACCGCCGAACTTGCGGTAGAGCACTGCGGTGCCCAGCACGGCGTCCTGCCCGGTCACTTCCCCCTGCCCATAGGCCGATAAACGGCGAAAGCCACCCAGCAACTCGTTATTCTCAATACCGGCTTCACCGTTGGTGACGACACTGGCAAAAAATTCGCCTGAAGCGACCCAGTCACCCCGGTTGCCGGCCGTGGCCAGGCGCACAACGGTACGGTCGAATTTGCTGTCGGCTCCCAGTTCCGGGCGTTCAAAGCGCCCGCGAATGCCAGCGAATGAGCCGCTTTCGGGCAGGAAAGGATCATCCAGCGAGTCATAGACCAGGCGCAGGTTCCAGCTGCCCTGCTGGATGCGATCACTGCCTGCCGGGCTGTCGCCGATACGATCATCCACCGTCGCGTAACCACGCTCGAGTGAACCGCGGAACTCTGCGTTGGCGCCCAGCTCGATACCGGCCGCCAGGTCGAGACGATGATTGGTCACATCAACTTCGGCGGTCCGATCACCACCGGTTTCAAATACGCTGTACCGCTCCTTGTCATACTCGGCACCCGCGACGATAAACCGGCGATAACCATAGTCCAGCGGCTGAAACCATTCGGTACGGACCCAAGGCTGCGTGCCCAGCTGCGCATCTGTCTGCCACTCCGCCCCTAGGCGGTTGAGCTGCGTCATGCGCAGGGAGACCGCCACGTTAAAGCGGGTGTCGCTATCAAAATTCTCTTCGTATCCCACCCCGAAGCTCAGATAGTTCGGCCCCCAGCTTTTCTCACGGACCAGAATTTCCAGTACCGAGCCTTCCTCAGCGGGGCTCAGGCTGTAGCTGACGTTCTCGTAGTAACCCAGACCGTAGATCCGCTTGAGATCTTCCTCCAGCTGGGGCACGTTCAGCGGCTCACCTTCCTGCTGACGGATGCGGTCCCGCAGAAAGCGGTCCGCCAGGCGGCTGTCCTGGCGGATGACCACCTTGGTGATGCGTTCCGGCTCAAAGCCGCGGTAGGTACGCAGGGCGGTGTTCTGTCGCCACTGCTCGTCATCCACCGCCAGGCGACTGAGCTCGACGGCCTGGTTTCGGGCAGCCGTTGCACCTCGCTCCATCAGCTCCGCACCATGGAAAAAGTCGGCCGACCCCAGCCCCGACAGTTCCGGGGTGATCAGCACATCCCCTTCCCTCAGGGACGCCAGCTGCTCTTCCACACTGCGCCGGGTCATCAGGGTCGTAAGCTGGCTGATCACCGAAAACGCCTGGGTCAGGGTTTCACCCCGGCCCGGCTCATCGGAAATATCCACCACGATGACAACTTCCGCGCCCAGGTCCCGGGCGACGCTCACCGGCAGGTTATTGGCCACGCCGCCGTCTACCAGTAGCCGGCCGTCCCTGTTTACCGGTGCGTAAATACCGGGGATGCTCATACTGGCGCGAACGGCTTCCGACAGACTGCCGTTCGACAGCACCACTTCCTCGCCGGTTTCCAGGTCTGTCGCCACAGCGCGAAAGGGAATCGGCAGATGGTTAAAGTCCCGTACCAGCGCCGCCTCGTAGGTCAGATCGTTCAGGATCAGGCCCAGGTTCTGCCCTGAGATGAGGCCACGTCCTATCCGCAGACCATCCATGCCCACGCCGAGGCCCGGACTCAGCGGAAAACGCCAGCCGTCCTCCTTGCGGCGCACCGGCTGGTATCGGCGGCCGGGAGTGTCGGTAAAGCCTGCAAGCCAATCCATACCGAGCATACGGTCTTCTATTTCCTGCACCGACATGCCCTGGGCGAAGAGTGCGCCAACGGCGGCGCCGGCGCTGGTGCCTACCACCAGATCCACCGGCACGTGGATTTCCTCGAGCACCCTCAGCACGCCCACATGGGCCAACCCCCGGGCGCCGCCGCCACTCAGTACCAGCCCGACGACAGGCCGCTGGCTATCCGGATCGGCCACCGGTGTCGCCGGGCCCGGGGCCCCGGCTGCCAGCCCGTGGAGCAGCAGCCCAAACAGCAGGACCAGAGGCCATAGCCGCCTTAACGTCGACGCCGACAGTGGGGAAGAATCAATCACACGCTCGCTCCCTGATAATGGTGATTCCGGCAGAGATTACTGCTCACTGGAATCCGGTACGTCTTCCAGTGACAGATGGCTGACATCCGGGATGATCGGCGGGGGTGTATCCCGCCTGACGCCCAGGTCAGTGCCGGCCGGTGCCAGGGTCCAGTCATCCAGGTGGTCGAAGATGGGTTCGGATACGTCCTGCTCTTCCGCAAGACGGGTTCCGGCCGGATCCAGCGTAAGCCGGGAGCCGGCCAGGATGGTCTCTACCCTGTCGCCAGCTACGGGCAGACGGTCGCCGGGCTCAGTGCGCAGCGCGACGCCGTCGTCGCCTGTGGGCGGCTGCCGGACCGGTTTCTCTGGCTCGGGCGGTGGCGCGCTTGCCGGTGCGGGCCGGGCGGGTTCGGCCGGAGCTTCGGGGGCAGCGGTCGCCATAGGCTCGACATGGGCGACCATGCCATGACGGGCCAGCACTGCCCGGTATTTCTCTGCCTGATCCTGCTCCAGCCGGTTGCGAATAACGACCGGCCGCCCGCTGAACATTCGCTCGAGCTGATCCGGCGACGCCTTGAACAGGGTCCGGGCGTTGTTTCTGGCCGTCTGTACATCCGTACCGGGCTGGCATTCACCCCGGAATATCAGTTGAAACATGGCTGTTCCTTTCTGCTCCCCATCGGTTCCCGTAGTCTAACGCCGGACGGTGAAAAGCGCATGACTGTGCGCTCACTCGTCATATATCCCCAGACTCTGAACCGTAACTCTGTCACACTGGTGAAAGAAACCCCGTCCGGCGCCCTCACCAACTTGCAAAATCTTGAAAAATGTCCGGGTCAGCAGCAGCACTTGCTGCCGTATTTTGCAATACTAATGTAACGAAATGTAACTGAGCGACCCTTGAGGAGATCCGGGATGGTCCGCCAATCACTGCCCCTGACGCTGGCCGGACTGTTGTGTTTTCTTACCGCCATACCGGCGAGCGGAGAGAATATCGACCTGCTCATGACACGCCTGTTTCCGCAACATGAACTGACCTACATAGGGTTCGACAGTGTGGAGCGGGAAGACATTCCGCTGGCGTCCGGTGTTGATCGAAAGTACCTGATTGTGGACTTCCGCAGCAACGGCAAATCTACCCGGGAACAGCAGATAACCCGGGTCCACCGGATCTGTACCACCCTGCTGGGCAATAGAACGCTGGTCAGTGATCTTACCCGCCAGGGGTATGACATGGTATCCGTCGCCTTTGACCGGCACTACCAGTACGACTGCATCCCCTGACCTGCCCTGTTACTGGCGACCGGCCGGTCCGTTACCCAGTAACTGTGGGAATGACTCCAGCGCATCGTTGATAGCGTCCAGATTAAAAGCATCCACATCTGCCAGCAGTTTTTCAGCATAACGTGTCACCGCCCGCGACCGGTAACGCTGGCCCCAGCTGAGCACCTGGGTTGCGAAATAGCGCATCTGCTCCGGGTCGCCGCTTTCCCTGACGGCCGACCATTCTTCACCAAAATCTTCTTTCAGCTGTTCCTTGAGCCAGCTCCGCTCCTGCATATCCAGGGTTTCTGTCATCGGCGTCTGGTCAAGCTGAGGCTGCTCTTCCGCCTCTTCTTCCATGTGCACGACTTCCGCGTCTGGCAAAACCACGGTGAAGGTGGAGCCTTTCCCCTCCTCACTGGCAACCGTCAGCTCGCCGCCCATCATCCGCACCAGCTTGCGGCTGATGGCGAGGCCCAGGCCGGTACCGCCGTATTTGCGGCTGCTCTGGCCTTCCTGCTGCTCAAAGGCATCAAAAATCCGCTCCTGCTGGTCCTTGGCAATACCTATACCGGTATCCGTCACGGCAATGCGAAGCGTGCCCAGGTCCTGTCCGTCACGCTGATGCTGGTCAGTCACCGTCGCGCGAACCGTGACGCCGCCTTCGTGGGTAAACTTGATGGCGTTGCCCACCAGGTTGAACAGCACCTGGCGCAGGCGGGTTTCGTCGAGCACCATACCTACCGGTGTGTCCGCTTCGACGCTGACCTCCAGGCTGACGTTATGCTCCCGCGCTCGTAAATCAAAGATATGCCGGACATCCTGCAGCATCCGGCGCAGGCTCACCGGCCCGAACTCCAGCCGCATCTTGCCAGCCTCAATGCGGGACAGGTCGAGAATGTCATTGATCAGCATCAGCAGACTGCGGCTGCTGGCGCGGATGGCATCCAGATAGTGCTTCTGCTGGGGATCGCTGACGGTCTGACTGAGCAGATCGCTGTAGCCGATCACCGCATTCATGGGTGTGCGGATTTCATGGGACATATTGGCCAGGAATTCGCTCTTGGCCCGGTTTGCTCCCTCGGCCTCCCGGGCCAGACGCTCCGCTTCCAGCTTGGCAGCCCGCAGTTCGTCCTCACTGCGCCGGAGGGCATGTTCCGAGCGGATGCGCTCATCCACTTCCCGGGACAGCTTGCGGTTCCAGTACAGGAAGATTAGTACCACGAGCACGGCGATCAGGACGACCCGCTTGATG
The DNA here is from genome assembly GCA_029265735.1 of Marinobacter segnicrescens. Classification (GTDB taxonomy): domain Bacteria; phylum Pseudomonadota; class Gammaproteobacteria; order Pseudomonadales; family Oleiphilaceae; genus Marinobacter; species Marinobacter segnicrescens_A. The sequence goes on from JAJUHY010000023.1 coordinate 9,148, forward strand.
GCGGTGTAGTCATCAGGCTGAGCCAGGTCCAGATAGACCCAGCGGTTGTAGATCTCGTCTTTTTCCGCGAGATCGATGTTACTCAGTCCCTTGTTGAGAATGCGCAACAGCTCGCCCCGATTGTGGTTCACGGCCATGCGGAATTCGTACTCATAGGGGGTAATGCTGGTGATGCGCAGGTTGGACAGACCCAGTTCAGCAACGATGTAACTGACGCCGGGAATGTGAGTCACCATCACATCCAGATCGCCGTTGGAGAGCGTCAGCAAGCCTTCCTGAACTGTGCCTACCGGGTAGATATTCAGGTCCGGGTGGTTGATCAGCAGAAAGTCATGGGCTGCATGGTGGGAGACCACTCCCACCCGTTCATTGCGCAGTTCCCGAAGATCACCGATAAAACGGCCGTCCTCGCGAATAACGACCACCACCGGAAGCGTCAGATACGCCCGGGTATACAGAAAATCTTCTTCCCGGCGAGGCGTGCGGGGCAGCGCTGGCAGAATATCAATCTCACCATCCCGCAGCATGCGCTCGGCCTCAGCCCAGTCCGACACGGTACGCCGCTGAAAGCGGACCCCCAGGTTGTCGCCCAGCCGCTGCATCAGGTCAGGCACCAATCCCCGTGAGGTACGGTTTTCAGAAAACTCGAAGGGTGGCCAGTTCTCCCGGTAGGCGATACGCAGGGGTTCATTGCGACGCAACCACTCCTGCTCAATCATGCTGAGATTCAGGCCCTCGGCGCCGCCGGTATCCACTACCACATCCGGCAACCAGGCCTGTCGGATTCGGCGGTGATCATCGAACGTCATGGATTCAATGGCCTTGTTGAGTATCGGTACCAGCTGCGCCTGCTCCTCACGAACCTCCAGCACTACATCCACCGGATGATCCTTGAGCAGCGCTACCAGGGCGACACCATTAATCAGTGCCGACTGGAGGTGGTCCACCACAACCGGGACCGGACCGACAAATGCATCAGCCTGCCCCGCCAACACCAGAGACACCGCTTCACTGGCGGAATTTACCGGCACCGGGGTAAAGCGATTGACCCCGTCCAGCAAGGCAAACTGGTTAGGGTCCTCGCCTATCAGCGCGATACGGCGCTGCTCCAGATCCGACAGGCGGCGGATACCAGCATCCCCCGGATCGGCGAAAATCCCGTACGGCAGCTCCATAATCGGACGGGTACGGAGCCAGCCCTGTGGCGCTGCGGACTCAACCGGCACCGCACTGATCCGAATCCCCGCCTGCGGGCCAGCCTCCTGCGGCTGATCGCTACCGGCAAGCAGCGGCGCCACCTCCAGCCCGACCCGCAGCCGGGCGGCCATCAGCACCAGGTAATCAATATAGGTACCAGCCAACCAGCCCTCAGCGGTAGTAAATGCCAGCGGCGCCTGCCCTGTCTGTACCCCCACGTTAAGGGTTCCCACCTGCTCCATCAGGGCAAGCTGATCAGCGCCCAGCACCGGCCAGGGCACCGGCAGCCCGGGTTCAGCCCGTGCCAGCAGGGTGAACAGCAGCAACAGAAGGGGAAGCAGACGACGCAATCTCATCACAACTCAGGCTCCACGGCGGCAATTACCCGTCGTCAATAGTATCCCCCGGGGCCTGACGCACCGCCGAACGGCGGCGGGCCCGGGGGTGGGCGCGATCATACACCTGGGCCAGGTGTTGAAAATTCAGGTGGGTATAGACCTGAGTGGTTGCTATATCCGCATGGCCCAGCAGTTCCTGCACAGCCCGCAGGTCACCGCTGGACTCCAGCAGGTGGCTGGCAAAGGAATGGCGCAACAAGTGGGGATGCAGGTGCTGATCAGCACCACACTTCTGCCCCCAGCGTGCCAGCCGCAACTGTACACTGCGGGAGCTGAGCCGGCTGCCCCGCTGGCTGACAAACACGGCCGGCTCGCTGTCCGCTGCGAAGGCGGGACGCAGTTTCAGCCACTGCTCCAGAGCCTGCCTTGCCTTCCGGCCAATGGGCAGCAGCCGTTCGCGACTGCCCTTGCCCAGCACCCGGACCTCACCGCTCGTCAGATCAAGATTTCCGAGATCCAGACCGGTCAGTTCCGATAACCGCAGGCCGGATGAATAGAACAGCTCGAACATGGCCAGATCCCGCACCTCAAGGGGCTCCTCGGACGGCGTATCCAGCAGGTGAGCCAGTTGATCGGCATCGGCGGCAACCGGTAAGCGCCGACCGCTGCGGGGGGCTTTGACTGCCAGTGCCGGATTATGACGCAGCCGGTGCTCGCGGATCAGGTACTCGTAGAATCGCCGGATGGCAGAAAGCGCCCGGGCAATACTGCGGCCCGTCAGTCCCTCCCGGTTCAGTGTCGCAGCGTAGCGCCGTACATCGGACTCGGTCACCTGCCCCCACACCGTCAGTGCAGGCGCCTGAGATGCCAGCCACTGGGCCAGCCGGGTCAGATCCCGCCGGTAGGCGGCACAGGTATGGGGTGACTGGCGTCGCTCAGCCGCGAGGTACTCAATAAAGGCATCAACCGGCTGCGCCAGGGTATCCGGCAGAGCCTCCGGTATGCGGGAGTCCGCGCCCGTCATCAGCGGGATTCGGCGACAGCGTCCAGCAGGGGCTCCACCTGACGGTGGCGTTGCAGCATGGGTGGCAGCAGCCGGCTAAGGGTATCGCTGATATAGGACAGGAACAGGGACCCCATGCTCTGGTCGAAATATCCCGGCTGACAGCTGCCCACGGCAAATACTCCCAGCAACCGGTCGGTTCGCAGGGGCACCAGCGCCACGGAGGCGACGGGCTCATCCCGCCCTGGGAACAGAAAATCCCGGTCCGCTTCGCGGAACTGGCCGCAGACGGCACGATCACCGTCCAGCAGGACACCCAGTGTCTGCTCAGCTTCAGCTTCGGAGATAACATGGAGGGCACCAGCGGTGCTGCCGGCGGGCAATCCACTGCCAATCAGCAGGACGGACGCCGCATCCAGCACGAAAGCACACCGTAAACTCTCGTCGATGGCCGCAGCCATTTCGGTCAGCTAGCCCGCGTCTATGACCTCCATCTGCCGGCGCTAGCTCATATCGAAA
>JAJUHY010000284.1 GCA_029265735.1 Marinobacter segnicrescens
GGCGTGTGGGGTTCTTGCTGGAATTAGCGAAGGAAACATGCACCAGCAGTAGGTGAAGCATCAACCAGATAATCCGATGAGATGCCGGTCTGTCTCACTCTCATGCAAAGGTAAGATCAACCATTTAATCCGCTTACCCATTTTTTTTACAAGGGCAGGGGTTTACCAACAAGGTGGCTGAGCTGGCGGAAGCCGAGGGTCACCACCCGGCCATTCTGCTGGAATATGGCAAAGTGACCGTACGTTGGTGGACCCATAAAATCCGCGGGCTGCACCGTAATGATTTCATCATGGCAGCCCGAACCGATGAGCTCTACGAAGACTGAGCAGCCAGAGAGTCAGGGGATCAGCAGCACCGGACTTAGACTCTCCCGCACTACGGATTCTGACGTGTGTCCGAGAGGGAGCATTTCTACCGGAGTTGTTCCCCGTTTGCCGATCAGAACAAGAGCCGGCTTGATGTCGCTGATCATGTTCAGCAGCTCTTTTGCCGGCTGACCATCCAGTATCCGGACGTTGACCGAGGGCATGCTTTCAGCCAGATCGTAGACCAGACGGTCCACCTGTTCGGCCTCGTCCGGAGCGTCTTCTGGCCGGACCCAGATAATGCGGCCTTCCTGATTGTCACTGACCAGCTGGCGGAACCGTTCCTGTGCCCGGCCGGCGTTGGCTGAGCCGTCAGTAGCCAGAAACACCGGGGCGTGATCCGGGGATGGCTGACCTTCCGTGGGCAGAACCAGTAACGGCAGACGTGTCATCCGCGCCAGGTTCATGGTGATGTTGCCCATAAAAAGCTCACGACCAGCTGAATGATGGGTGCTGCAGCAGATAATACCGTCAGCCTTCAGGTACCGTGCCAGCTCAACGATACAGGACGCCACAAAGCCATGGCGCACTGCAATGTCGGTGGTGACACCCCATTCCTCAGCAAATCGTCCTGCCAGTTCCATGAGTTTGCCTTCGACGGCGCCCTCGCTGTCTTCAATATGTTTCCGGGTATGAGGCTCAATAACGTAGGTCAGGGTGAGTCGGCGGGTGCTGAGGCGCTTCAGCAGAGGCGGCAGCTGGTTGATGGCCTGCTCCCAGCCGTCGGAATAATCCACACTCAGAATCATATGGCTCAGCATAGCGACGCTCCTGGAATCGTGCCCGATGGCTTTCCTGTAAAACTAGCACATCGTGCTGTCAGTGCTATGGATTCCTGCCAGAGTACTGAAGCCTTCGGCGGCGAGATGGGGGTCAACATGGAACTGAACCCCGCCCCGGGCCCGCAGCAGGCGGGTGGGCATGATGCCCATCATGCTGTGAAAGGTATTGGAGAAATGCGCCAGATCGGAAAAGCCTGAGCCAACAGCTGCCTGGGTAAAACTCTGCCCCTGGGCGATAGCCAGCGTGGTGGCGTGCAGCCGGTGCCATTGACGGTATTTGCCGGCAGAAATACCCAGGTACTGGCGGAACAGCTGGATAACCCGGGGAACGGAGAGGTTGACCGCCGTGGCCAGGCTTTCGGTCGTGATGTTCTGGGTGCGGCCACCGCGTAGCATTCCCACGGCGCGGGCGACGCGGGGATCGACGCAAGCGGGGTCCAGGCGGGAGCCCGGGTTCAGCCCGAGCCTGGCGAACAGCGACAGCACCGATGCCGGTGGCGGGGAGGAGGAAACTACCTGGCGGGCCACGGCCACCAGTGGTTCTTCGATATCCAGTGCCCAGGCGATGCCATGGATATGGCGGGCAGCGTGCTCATCGAGCACCTTCAGGTCGTGCAGGAAGGGGTCGAGAAACAGAACCAGCAGATGGTCGCCATCACTGCCCAACTGAACCGGAAGTCCGGGCCTGGTCACACAGCACCGGGTGGTGACGGTGTCCTGGGGGTGACCTTCCCGGTAGATCTGGAGGTTCCCGCCCAAGCTGATAACCAGCGCCGCGCTGCCGTAACAGCGATGCCGTGCCTCGGAGCCCGGGCCGACATAAAGTACCCGGTTGTCCCAGATATAAAGGTGGGCTGTCTGATCGCTGGCCGGTACTGGCACGTATTTTCCTCCGTGAGCCAAACCTTTCCTGCATGAAAGGCTGTGTCGAACTCCTGTTTCGGCATCTACGTATCCTACCCCTTAATGGCTGGAAGTGAGGTCACACCGCCGTGACCGACCGCTCAGATGTCGCGGAATTATCATTCCACACAAATCTGCCGAACAGAGGCGCAGGTATCCTGCACGCTCCAGTTGGGGTGAAGTCACCCTGGGCAGTATGGATGCAACACGCAACAAGGCGGTCCATGGAGTAGCGGATCGCTCTCAGGGAGAGTTCAATGGAGAGTTCGAATGAATAAGAAAACCATACGACCGCTCGGCAGGGCGTGCGTTCTGAAAGGCCGATATCTGATGTCGGGGCTTGCCCTCGCCGTGGCCTCGGTCAGTGCGCAGGCAGCCGTCCTGTTTGAGGAAAACTTTGCCAATGGTCTTGGCGCTTTTTCTGACCAGGGCCGGGTGTACACCATGTCCGCCGGAGAAATCTCCATGCGTGGTGGCGGTTCCACTGAGACCCTGGTTCGCTCGGGCCCCATCGATATCGGCGGTGCCGAAGACCTGACCCTGTCCTTCTATCGCGACATTACCGGTTTTGACCGGGGTGAAGCCCTGACGGCACTGGTCTCAACGGACGGCAGCACCTTCCGTGCGGTTCAGACCGTGACCGGTGGTTCCGGCGTCGTGACCGTGGACCTCAGCGATGTCGTTAACGGACAGAACCAGATCTATCTGCAGTTTGCCATCAATGCATCCAGCTTCCTTGAGCGCGCAGCCCTGGGCAGCATCCTGCTCGAGGGCACGGCAAATGGCGGCAATCCGGGCGGTCCCGGTGATCCCGATCCCGGCGATCCGGGTGACCCAGGTGATCCGGGTGATCCGGGTGATCCAGGTAACCCGGGCGGCGATAACGAGCCCATGCCGGCCGCAGGGGATTTCGTAACCTTCGAGTCTGGTCATGTACGCCCCATGGCGCTGTCATCGGATGGCGATCGTCTTTATGTGGTCAACACCCCTGATAACACGGTGCAGGTTTTCGATGTGTCCGGCCAGACCCCGGTAGCTGTTGAAACCATCCCGGTGGGTATGGAGCCTGTCGCAGTGGCGTTGCGTAATGACAGCGAACTGTGGGTAGTTAACCATCTTTCAGACAGCGTCAGCATCGTTGATGTATCCGCATCACCTGCACGCCTGCACAACACTCTGCTGGTGGGTGATGAGCCCAGGGACATCGTGTTCGCTGGAGAGAATGACAAGTGGGCCTTCATCACTGCCGCCCACCGTGGCCAGAACGTACCCTTCGATCCGCAACTGACCACCCC